>CAZDYX010000453.1:0-2935 GCA_964509775.1 uncultured Desulfobulbia bacterium
TCCGGGGAACAATCACGACCCGCGTCCGCCCTGCATACGAGCCTTCAAAAACATCTTCCTTGCCTCGCCTTTTGAATGCGATGCCGATTTGGTTCAGTATCCACGCCACATCCTGGCTCGTTATATTTCTAAGCATACTGATAATTCAGAGGAACGGCTCGAAACATTTTTTCGCACGATTCATCTTCAGGGAAAAGAAATTCCTTCAATTCATTTATGGGAACAGGTCGATAGATCTCTTTCTGACGTCCTTCGGAAACCATGTATTCAATATATATTTCAATAGCACGTTTTAAACCGTCAAGGGCTTCCTTCTTGCTTTTGCCGCAGGAAGCCACATCCAATTCCACGCACAACGATGCATATTGATTACCTTCTTTCTTGATCAGACCGGTGATCTTCATATCCATCTTTCTCCTTCATAAAATTAACCATTATGACACATAAGGGACGCAGGGAGCAACCAATAGTTCCATTGCGGTAATTCACCATGCCGCACAAGGTTAACCTTGAGCATTTGATTATCGGAGACCTTAATGCCTTTTTCGTATTGTTTGCTATTGAGTAGGGCCTCTACCTTTAAACCTTTTTTTGTTGATGTGGATCGGATGCACTCCAAAACGATATCAAAAGACCGCAGTGGGCGGCCTTGCCAGTTCTTTGTGATTGGACCGAATAGACGGTGCTCCACCTGTGCTCCACGGGATTCCATTTCGAAGCTCCGGTTGGATAATGGCAGACCCGAATGGAAATCCCGTATTTTTGGCAAATTTCCTCGTAAAGTTCATATTTCCATAATCTTGTCCGGGCTCCGTTGCTTCCTCCACCGTCACACAGAATCAGGAGTTCTTCCATGGATGGATATCTTTTTGGGGCGACATCATTCAGCCATAATTCGATGCAGTCTACCGCAAATTCAGACGTATCATAAGAATTGCCAACAACAACGGCGCCAAGGCTGCAAACTGGCTCGAAGATTCCATAAGGGGCGGCAAGCCCGGTCCCATGAGAACGGAAATCATGATCGTAAATCTTGTCATCCTCTTTTCGCCAGGAATTTTGTTGGGGCTATTGACTACGATGACAAACTCTTCCTGCCATGGACTGAAACATGACAAAAATGAGGAGTTCGCTTTTTGTTTGTTATGGAGGTGGAGGGCAGGGCGCGTGGCGCAGGGACACCCTGGTTGACTTCGCTGAAACATTTCTCTGGAAAGTCGACGCGCTACCGCCATTTGCGTGAAAATCGGCAAACAGGATTAACAGCCATGACTTTTGATGAAAATTGAACAGATTGATGAGCAAAGCCCCGGCACCTGACAGTGATCAAGCCTGATTTATCAGCGAAACACATGCCAATCGTGAATACTTTATATTTTTTCGTTTAATCCAGGATTGTTGGTGATTATCGAACCTGGTTCGATCCACAAAATACATTCTGTTTTCCATGATTCCGGATATATTTTTCTTGAGAATCGGAAAACCCCTTATTAACCGCAGATGAGCGCGGATGGCCTTTTTTGTCTACTGACAGTTTCTTTATCCAGTCTTCCTGGAACAAGAAAAAAAGTCTCTTCGCGGATTAGTGGGAAACCACCTTGAGATACATCCAACTTTTTGGAATTGGTGCGTATAACGCACCCTACAAAAATGGAGAATACATGCTGGTTAGATGTGACTCGATGCCTTTGTAGGGTGCGCTATGCGCACCATTCGTTTGGCATCTTCCCACTAATCCGCGATGAGCCGAAAAAAATAACGGAAGCATGATGAAGATTACTTCGTCTTTTTGTAAGGCAAAGTCTTTAGGATCACCCTGTCTGACAGGGCTTCAAATTCAGGATCTTTGTGGACAAGCACCGCGCTCCGGTTAATCGCGGTAGCGATGATCCAACTATCGGCCACGGAAATGCGATAATTGGCTTTCAACTCGGATGCCGTAGCGAGAATGGCTTCGGTCACATCCACTCGCTCGACAGGAAGGAGGTGTAGCGACCGCAACATCTCGTCCGCAGTTTGTTGCCCCTGATTTTTCCATATTCGATACCGGCACTCCATGAAGGTCATAAACGAGACAAGAACGGCCTGCTGTCCCTTCGCCTCGCGCAAAATCTTTTCGACCGTGTCGGCACCTTCCTCGTTGTTCCAAAGCGCAAGTATAGCGGAGGTGTCGAGCGCAAATGTCTCATTGCCGGTTGTCACGCTCTTTTTCCTCCAACCGTTCCTTTTTGCGATCACGGACAAGCTTGTCCGAGGTATAACGACCCTTTCCCGCACCGCGAAAGGCCGTGACAGGATCTTTGGGAAGCGGAATTATCTTGATGGCATTGCCTTCTTCGACCCATTCCAGCTCCATCTGGGCTTCGATATGGAATTTTTTCCGAAGCGCTGCAGGAATGGATACCTGACCTCTTGCCGATACAGTAGATCTCATGATACCGTCTCCAATTTCTTACTTTTAATAAAAATATCATGCAAGAGCTTTTTCGTCAAAACTTTTTTTGGGGACAACCCTTTAGTTTTACAGTTTTTCAATGTTGGTCCTGATCCGTTGCTAAAATTAAGAGCTTTGAGCTTGGGTAGTGAGCGCTTTCGGGACGGCTTTCGGAACGTTCATTAAGTTTATAAGTTTCTCATCCCTTCGTTGTTTTTCATACCGCTTAAATGTGAAATGGTTGGGGATGCTGGTTACTTGTTAACTTATTCTATGTTTTTTGGCACGAATTACACGGATTACGCTGTTTTAGTTTTTGCCTTTGGAGTCCGGACACTCGAATTCAAAAGGCACACGATCCGCCGGGGGCGGAGAAAGGGGGCTACGCAATTCATGACTGTGAAGCTTAATAGTCTTTTACTGATATCTTTCCACCTAGAGATTTGATGTATAAAGATCCGTCCCCAAAGGGGACGGTATTGGGTTAAGCCCATAGGGCAT
>CAZDYX010000454.1:0-2922 GCA_964509775.1 uncultured Desulfobulbia bacterium
TCTTGATACTAGAAGGGATTTGCCGCAGGGAAGAGTCTTATCTCCGAAACTCCTGATTAACTCTTCCATTGCGTTTTAAACCGGCAGTCTGATTTTGCCCGCCATGCCGGGCAAACAAAAAAAGGCAGGACCACTAAGCGGCCTGCCTTTTTTAAATGTGAGGGTATGAAGAGAAGATTACTTCTTCCTTTTGAGCCTTAATCCGGCTAACCCGGCAAGCCCTGTACCGAAAAGAATCATGGTAGCCGGCTCTGGTACTTCATTATTGACAGGGCTGGAGTAGTCGTATGCTACCGTGACCTCAGCGTCGGCCAAAGTAATGAATTGTGAAATCGCATTACCACCCCCAGTTGCACCTGATGTCCCTAGCGCCCCCAAAGTAAAAGGAACACTACCTAAGCCTATGAATGGGGCCCAATTCGCTACCGGAACATAGACATTCTTTGAATCGGACGCAGTAAGATCACTAAAAGTAACACCTGAAGATCCTCCAAAATCAATGACACCATCAAATGTAGCAGCGTTGAAGACATGTGTACTCAGAGGCAGTACTTGGGTAATGAGAATCGAACCCGTCAATAAATCGATGTTCGCCTTCAAACTACCAGCAATTGTTGCGGGTAATGAGCCAGTATTCTCGAGTTTAATATCACCAAAAATGTTTCCTTCAAGCGTCACATTGACGCTGTTAAGTGTCCCGAGAGCTGGGTCAAACTGATTGATAGCAAGTGAAGAATATTGCCAATCGGTCAATTGCGGTGCAAAATTATCACTGAAAGTCAGTGTATCCGCATTTGCACCCCCAGCCCCAATTGCAAATGCAGCTAATGTACAAAATCCTACTAATGTCTTTTTCATAGTTCATGTCTCCCATAGTATAATTATAAAACTGCTTTTTCGACGAGACCAAAAAAAAACGGCCCGCTCTGCCTCGCCAGATCCAAGCCAATCTTGTCCTGGCTAATCAATAAATCCTAAAAAAATCTTCTGGAATTTCCTCTGCAAGGAAGGCGCAATTGAAGGCCCTGCTCACGCAGGTTTATTGCGCCGATGTCGACATCTGCTTTCTTAGTAGCAATTACTACGCCAGTCTTCCGAGACTGTGCGATATCAATCTATCAACTTGTTTGCTAAGTGTAATATCCAGATAGGGCGCTGCAGATAAATCATCAACGGCCATAAAAAAGGTCATATTTACTCAAAAGGTTAAATATGACCTTTGTTGGGCGTCCTGACAATTTTCGGCGGCAGAGAAGAAGGATACAGCAAAGGATGGGTTGTCTTTCCCGGGGGTCGGGCGCGATACTTTCAGGCATCTGATCGGTTTCGAGCCGTCCATGGTCTTCGGCTGGAAACGGGTGTCTCCCGACATGCACCTGTTTGCCAACTGCATCGTGGGTGATTCGCTCAATTGCATGGCAGGAGCACAGAAACAACAAAAATGCCAAAGCGAATCAGCAGGTTACCGGCCGTTCCCCCGCCGATCATCCTGACCTGTACATCCCGTACATACCGGATTTTCCGTGGCAAAATTTGGTTAGAGAGGTCAGAGGGAGAACTTATCTCGAGGTTCTTGAAAACTGGCGGCTAAAACTGTTGTCCCTCAATATTCTTTTGTAACTGGGCTATTTCGAGTCCGAGAGCCACACATTGGGTGCCGTCCATACATCGGTCTGCGTCCAGCATATTGAGAAAGTGTTGTAGATTGTGGTTGTCTTTCTTTAAATCGACAACCCAGGTTTTCTCTACATCATTAAAGGAAACATTGACGTCAATCCCACACACACCAATTTCCGGATACAGAGCAGTTATCTTTTCACACAATTTTTTTTCGTCATACATAGTCATTTCCCCTGTTGTAAAAGAAGGGCAAGTTACCCGTTCATCATATGTTTTTTACTATGGCTTAGCCGAGGTTCTGCAAGGCGAATTCCCAATTTATCAGCTTGTCGAGCACGGTGTTCACATAATCGGCCCGGTGATTCTGATAATCGAGATAATAAGCATGCTCCCACACATCTATGGTCAGCAGAGGCTTCAAGCCTGTGGTCAAAGGGACATCGGCGTTGGCGGTTTTCACTATTTTGAGTTTATCGCCATCAACAACCAACCAGGCCCAACCACTGCCAAAGTGGGAAATGGCGGCGGTGGCGAGTTCCTTTTTGCAGGCGTCGACGCTGCCGAAAGATCCCTCCAATTTCTGCTTCAGGGCTGCGGGCGGCTCGCCTCCGCCCTTCGGACTCAGACTTTTCCAGTAAAAGGTGTGATTCCAAACTTGCGCGGCATTGTTGAAAATTGCAGCTTTTTCAGGCCGTCCCGCGGTACCGGTGATAATCTTTTCCAACGGCAGGTCGGCAAATTCCGTCTCCTTGACAACCTTGTTGAGGTTGTCAACATAGGCTTGGTGATGTTTGCCGTAATGAAAACCAATTGTCCGGGCGGTGATGATCGGTTCCAATGCGTTCTCGGCATAGGGAAGAGCGGGTAAAACATGGGGCGCCGCTGCAGCCCTGGCAGTACTGGAAAGACCACCCAGCGCGAGCCAGGCAACGGTGCCCGCGGACGCCACAAGAAAACTGCGACGCTCAAACACGGGAGAGGAATTGCTGGTGGTGGTTTCGTTCATGCAGACCTCCTGATGATTGGTGGGTGGATGATACATTTCGAGCGTGGTTTTACTTGCGGCAAAGGGGTGTCCGGCATGCTGTTTTCTTTTGTTGGCTTCATCTGACACCCCTCTGTTCGCCTGTGCCATCGTTGATTTTACCGCCAGCGCGTAATTCGGCATGGCCTGCACACAGGCAGGCGCCATAAATGAAAACGCATCCGGAAACATAGATCCACAGCAGCAAGGCCATGATTCCGCCAAACGCTCCATAAACTGCGTTCAAGGTGGCGAAGTCCTGTAGATAGATAACAAAC
>CAZDYX010000455.1:0-2919 GCA_964509775.1 uncultured Desulfobulbia bacterium
CCAGGGCGGTGGGTGGGCATCAAAATTGGTGCGGCTGGAAGTCGGGCATGGAATGGCTGGCGCGTAAACCTGACCTGTGTCGCATAACACCACATTATGATTGGCGGCCCACGATAAGCCGACAACTTAACCCACCCTTAACAACCTGGCCGACAGGGGAAGAGTTCGAGAACCGAAGACGCTAAACATAGTGTGATGTTATGCGCGCGAAGCCGCTTGACACAATGCAGGTTTCGTGACAGCCATGCAATGACCGGGTGTAAGCCGCGTACCGATGCAGTTCTTATACAGACTGACCACAAGCAACTAAGACAGGAACATGTACGGCCTGAGCGCTGGCGGAGTTTTTGCCCGTGGCTGGCTTGGCCTTGCCCGGAAGCCGTATGCAATAGGCCCGCTGGCAAGACAAGACGGACATGGAAAGCAAAAACTGTGACAGCGCGTCGTTATTGCCAATTACCTTCCGATAAGTTTGCCCTGATTTCTTGCAGACTCAATTACATTGTTATTGGCGGTGAAAAGCTGTATTCCCGGAATAGTGGCATAATCGCCGTCATCAGTTATTACGTTGATAATGCCTGCCTGCGAAATGGCCTCAAGAATAAAAAGGTCATACCCGTCAAGGGGTTCACTGGCCATTCTTGTTAAAGCCCTTTCCGTTGAAGCCGTGTCGATTGTGACATCGACTGTCTTGGCCATTGATTTCACCTGGCCCCAGGCAGCCTGGATCTCTGTTACCACATTAAGCCGTTCCGCTGGATAATTGTGCCGGTATTCCTTTGGCCTTAATGTGCTTTGAGTGCGGGCGAAAATATCATACTCCGTCTTTTCTATCCTGTGGGACAGCTCCTCCAGAGACAGACCGCATTGGCAAAGTTGACTCTTTGAGGTAAGAGCCTTGCCGATATAAGCGGGATAATAGCTTATCTGGTAGGGCAGCGCAGTCCGGCTGGCTTTGCTGTAGGTCATCCAGTACCAGACATTGGTATCAACCAGAAAGACATCCACCGATTTAGGCGAGTCCTTCCTAATATCAATAACATTCGCCCGGATAGAATAATTGACCGTCATCACTGTTCCTCGCTCTGTTCAAGGAAAATTTCATCAAGGGTTTTGCGCATCCCTTCATCACGGTAATACTGCTTCGAGTTTTCAATAACCCGTTTCATAACTGCCCACCCATTCGGGTTCAGGTTCTTGACAACAAGCAGACGATTCAAGTCATCGGGCTCTATATTCTTCAGTAATTGACCGATGGCGGCATTAAAGAAAGGCGAGGCAAAGATTTTCACCTTGTCGAAATCAAGTTCAACCGGCCTTCCCGCAGCCAATTCCGAATGAATGACATCATAGACCTGTTGACCATCGTCAAGGGTGATGCAATTCTCTCCGATTCTGTCATGGATTAGTATCTTCATGGTGTTCCCCTTTTAAGCTCAGAAAAGCGGGCCTTCAGCCTTCTCATCGGAAAAATGGTAAAAAGATTCATCACATTTCAGAGTGATGTTAACGAGCGTACCCTCAAAAAAGGCGGTCCGGCTATTAACCGTATCCGAATGTTCGTCAATCAGAGCATAGCCTTCATGACTGAACATCTACAGTCGGCCTTTATTGATTTGTACAAATTCCTTGAGCAGGTCCAAACCGATGCCCCTGCCGATGCCGTTGGGATTTGTGGTAGTTCCGCGACAGAAGGCCCAACGCAGACAATTTGCCGCGGTTAGTTGCTGAACGCGGGGATCGCCGCGAAAATGCCAACGGACATTTGCAGGAATGCCGACCCCGAAGTCAACGACCGTCAGCTTCAATTCATGATAGTCAGGGTAATACTGGCCGCAACCAAAGACGCCGATCTCAGACCGTCCATGCTCAAAGGCATTGGCATAGATTTCCCATACCTTGCCGACGACAGCATCACTCAGTCTGTCACTGATATGCACCCATCCCCAGCCAAGCCATTTTAACTTGAGATAATCAACGACGGCATCTTTATCCTGAAGTCGATCTTCACGATAGGGTATGGAATTACCAGACCAAGGGCCAGAATGATGACCAAAGGCCGCAAGAAAACCATTTTGGGCAAGGTTTGTAAATATTTTTTGCTTCAGGGTGTCCCACCTGAAGGTCACTTGACCACCACGGTATTGAATCAAACGTGCCAAGCCGCCGATGAAGGCAACAGCATTCTGCCGAAGAAAACTGCAAGAATAAAAATCAAACACAACCTCAAGAAAATCGCCATTTACCTGACCCCAGAGACCAAAAAGCCGGTCAAAATCATGCGGCTGGTCATTGATGGTCGGCACCTGAAGGACGATCATCACAACTCACCACGGAAAGCTTTGGCGATTAATGCGGCGGAGAAAGCCTTTGCATCTTCTTCAATTTCTGCTGCTTTATGCTGAATAAGCTGGCGTCGTTTTGCTATCTCTGAGAAACGTTTTTGCTCCTCGTAGTCTGGAGCAGGCACCTTAATTTTTTCTAATTTCTTCAGCCCAAGTGTGCAGTTCCTTCCCGCAGAACCGGGTGAGGCCGCTCGAATATCCTCTATGCCATGCTTACTCAAGAAATGGTAGCAGAGAAATTCGGAAGTCGCTTTTCTTTCATGCGGCACATAAGTAATAAATCTATGGGAACCGACCCGATCATGATCTTCTGCCTTGGCTACCGCCATTGCTCTTTCCCAGGCAAAAACATTATTAAAAACAAGATCGCCTTCATGAATTCGATATATACGTTTTTTCCCAATCTGTTTGCCTGTGAGAACGGGCTTTTTGAATGTTCCTTTTCCAAAACTACGAACACCCATTTCCGCATATAGTTCATTTGGTTTGGTTTTAATTGCTCTGCGTACCAATGATGCCACAGCAATTCCCGGTAGGGGTTAAAAGGCCCTGGTAGAGGGGGATGTGCTGCATT
>CAZDYX010000456.1:0-2917 GCA_964509775.1 uncultured Desulfobulbia bacterium
ATTTGACATGTCCGCGCGAATGTTTGACCTGTTTTTTCACTATTCACTAACCACTGACCACTAACCACTGCGGCCGTTGGCCGCGCTATGGGAGGGACAGAGCCGGCCTTCATATGCTCCATTTTGCCGGGACTGGAAAGGAGGGGTTGGATATGTTTAAAATCGCACAGGCCGCATTGCTGGCAGCCATGCACTCGGCAATCCGGGGTATATTCGCGCCTGGCCGCTTTTTCCAACTCAAGTAAGAGGAACTCCCTCTCCACCCCCACATCCAGATGGTCCCAGGGCAGAATCTCGGCAGGGTCCCGTTGCCGAAGATACCAGGAAAGATCAAGGTCGAGGGAAATGGCGGCCTCTTCCCAGGTCGGCAGGTGAAAATGATCGGTCCAGGCGTCCAAACGACTGCCCCTTTTCCAGGCCTCCACAATCAGCGGCGTCAGTCTGCGGTCGCCCCGGGCTATCACCCCCTCAAGAAAACTCTGCCTGGGATCGTGCCACTTTAAGGTCATTCCCCGGCCCCGGGTCGCCTTTTTTAAAAAGGCAAGACGTTCATACGCCTCGTCGAGCGAGAGTTGCGGCTCCCACTGGAAGGGGGTGTGGGCCTTGGGTACAAAGGTGGCGGCGCTGACAATGATCCGGCCCCCGGTCTTTCTGGCGCCGGTATCCTGATACAACCGACGGGCCAGGGCAGGGATGGCCTCGATATCGGCCCAGGTCTCATGGGGGAGGCCGAACATGAAATACAGTTTGATCAGGCGCCAGCCCAGGGCAAAGGCATCGCAACAGGTGGCCAGGAGGTCCTTCTCGGTGATCCCCTTGTTAATCGTTTGCCTTAAGGCCTCGCTCCCCGCCTCCGGCGCCAGGGTAAAACCGGTCTTTCTCACCCTCTTGATCTGGCGCATGAGTTCCTCGGTGAGGGTGCCCACGCGCATGGAGGGAAGCGAGATCGAGACCTGTTCGGCGGCATGGGTGTCCATGAGCCTGGTCAAGACCTCGGATAGACAGGAGTAATCCCCGCTGCTTAAGGAGAGGAGGGCAAGTTCTTCAAAACCTGATTTGGCAAGCCCCTCCTGGGCCAGGGCAAGAATTTTTTCCGGCGAACGTTCCCGGACCGGCCGGTAGATGATCCCGGCCTGACAAAATCGGCAGCCCCGGGTGCAGCCCCGGGCAATCTCAATCCCCAACCGGTCATGGACGATCTTGGTATAAGGGACCAGGGGCGGATAGGGCGGGGGACTCATGTCAAGATCCGGCAGGATCCGACGACGCACCCTGGTGACGCCGGGAATTCGGGAAGTGATCGCAGCGATCCGGCCATCCTCCTGATAACGGACTGAAAAGTGCGAGGGCACATAACACCCCTCGATTCCGGCAAGGAGGGAAAGCACCTCTTTTCTGGTCTTCCCGGACTCCTTTGCCTGGGCCACGATATAGAGGATCTCGATGATGGCCTCTTCCCCATCCCCAAGCACGATGGCATCGAAAAAATCGGCCACCGGCTCCGGATTAAAAACCCCGGCCCCGCCGGCAATGACCAGGGGCTGGTCCTCTGTTCTCTCGCTCGAAAGGAAGGGAATGCCCGCAAGATCGAGCATGGTGAGGACATTGGTATGGCAAAGCTCGTAGGGCAGAGAAATGCCGAAAAGATCAAAATCCCTGATCGGTCGGCGGGACTCCAGGGAACATAATGCCAAATCGCGCTCCTTAAGAAGGCCCTCGAGGTCCCGGTCCGGGGTGAACACCCTCTCGGCCAGGAAGCCATCGTGTTGGTTTACGAGGTGATAGAGGATCTGTATGCCCAGATGAGACATGCCGATCTCATAGAGATCGGGAAAACCGAGTACTATCCGCACCCTTGCCGGGTCCCAGTCCTTGCGGACGGCGTTATATTCGGTCCCCAGATAGCGACCGGGTTTTCGCAACCGGGGCAGGAGGTCTTCCATCTTCATTGGGCGGGTATCCTTCTGAAGGCATCGGGCAGCGTAAGTTTAAAGTCGGCCGGGGACAGGGCAACGCTCGATAGCCAGTCGTGAAGGTCTATCCCCACGGTGCTGTGCTGGCCCGGGAAAATAAGAGTTACCTTGGCCGGGAGATAACAGGTATCTATCTCCTGATATTCTTCATAGTGCGCCTCCAGGACAATTTCTTCTTTTGCGTTTTCAAGCAGGAAGGATGAAAAGGTCTTGGCCTCCGGATCAAAGAGGACATGGCGTCTTGCCCCGTCTCCTTCATAGCTGAAGGTCACCCAGTACCCTGGCTTTTCCTTGTCCTGGTTGATTGAATGAACATGCATCGGCAGGGGCATCAGCCTTCCGAGCAGGTCAAAGAAGGAATATTGGGTGGGAACCCCTTTTGGCACATGTTTTTGAAAGGTCCGGGAATTGATATCACCCTCGTATATCAGTCCTTCAAAAACCGGGACATAGGTGAATGATGTCCCGTCCATGGCAAAGATAAGGAGCGGCTGCCCCATGGGGGTAACCCCGACAAACTTTAAAAAGGAGGGGGCCATGGCCTGGAGATAGCCGGCAACCCTGCCGGACCACACGGGCGAATCCCACGATATTGCCACCTCTGAGTCAAGGCAGCAGAAGCAGTTCTGATCATCGATGGCCTTGGTCATAAAGGCCTGCCTGATTCGGTCCTTCTCTGCCAAGGGGACAGGAGTCCCTTTAGGAATGCTGGTACAGCCCGCATGGGAGAAGAGGACGAAAAGGGTAAAACAAATGAAGAGAATAACGGTCGGCTGTGCTGTTCGTTTCAATTCCATGCCATTCGAGCCTCTTGCAAAAGTCGTGTAACCGTTCTCTTGGTACCAGCATGCCATGAAATACGTCATTCCGGCAGTGTGTTGAGCCGGAATCCAGTTCTTCCGAGGTGATAAAACGTCTGGATGCCGGATAAAAAAACTCCGGCA
>CAZDYX010000457.1:0-2910 GCA_964509775.1 uncultured Desulfobulbia bacterium
GGAGATCTGACCCCCCTTTCGTTCGGGCATCGGTCAGGGCCACCACCTGGTAAAAGAGAAAGCGGGGACTCGATGGTTTAGCCATAACTTGTATCACGCCACCAGACGGATTTGATGTGGGGTCAGGTCTCAACTCTTGACAGGCGATGGGAACGGGGTGGAGGGATGGCGATTGGTTACGCCTATCAAGAGTTGATATCTGACCCCCTTCCGCCATTCGGCAGTCCAGAAAATCAGCGGACGAAACGGCTGCCAATCAGGTCTGATGGTTTTACCAACCCCTTTCCCGGTTCACCGTTCCGGCCAACGTATGCAAAAAGCTTTTTGAGAGAATAGCATGGGGTCAGGTCTCAACTCTTGACATAAGAAAATAGGGCCAAAATAGGGGTCAGGTCTGAATGGCGCTAGTTTAAGGTGTTTCTGCCCGGTATCTGTTCCGATGTTGAATCTCCCTCATTTCATGTCTTGGCCTCGTCATCAATTGGAAAGGTTTGGGTCTACGTTTCAAACATCTTGGCTCGCTTCTTCCTGGCCTATCCGGGATCATGCAGTGTGCCAAGGCAAGGTATAAATCGGCCATCATAGACAGTTGCTCATGTCGATCCAATTGAGAAGCTCCCATTCGAGATTCCCAACTTCGAATTGCCTGAAGACTTCCTTTGAAACTGATGGTGCGCACTTTGATATTCTCGTCACTCGCAGCTTCAAACATGAGGCGTCGAATGCAGTTGTAAGCAATGAAACACATCAACAACTCTTTACGAATCATTTCAGGTGATTGACACCTGAGAATGTCAAACTTCATTGTTGTTTTAATATCACGGAGGAAAAGCTCAACGTCCCATCGCTTACGATACAGAGCGGTTATATCAGCACGGAGGTACTTTACGGGATCGAGCAAAGTTGTAACGATGTAAAATTCTTTGCATCTGAATCCAGGCTCCTTTACCTGAACCTTGATTTGCCGCATTACAAGCCTGTCCGGTAGGCCTTCCCACTCCTCTTTTGAATACGACAGAATCTTGTTATATTGAGGTTTTGTCCACTCTATCAAGAGATCGTCAGGGCCTAATTCTTTCAGGCATTTTTTCTTGCTAACCGGTTTTCGTCGGGCGAGCGTGACAACGGTGTCAACACCACGATCCTTCAACTTAGAAATGTCGAAATAGCTGCAAAAGCCCTTGTCGCCAAGGAAAATATCTCCCCTATCAAACGTGGACCAGTTTTCACGGAACAGCGGCAACTCGTGACACTTCTTGTTGCCTATTGCATAATTAAGCAGCCCGCCGTTTCCCAATGAAAAATAAGCGCATATTCGGCCAGATGGAAATCCGCAACCTGCTTTTTGACTGGAAAGCTGAGGCCATACAGCCTGATTTGCCGTTGTATCCGGCATGCTGAAACCTGTGCCATCCACAACGATTACTCGACGACCATTCAGGGCTCCTGATGCGTTAGAACTGCTGGCCCAGCGGGTTGTGTGCTGAAAGATCTGATTTAACGTGTTTTCTTCTAACTTTTTTCTTGCTACGCAGTAAGATGCAGTAGATGAAGATGGCATCTTGAGACCTCGCATTGCAGCGTAGGATTGCAATTTTCTCACAACTTCTTTACAGCCTCCGTCGGAATCAAGGCATTGGCCGAGAAAAGCCCAGAAAGTGTTTTCTTTTGTAAAAATCCTGCGTCGGCTCATGGCACCGGCTGGTTCTTGTCTGAGGGCGGCTATGGGTAGAAAGGGCGAAAATATTTCACCTATCTGTTTGAATGTTTTTTCCTTGATTGAGGCCAGTCGTGCTGCGAACACCTGTTGCGGTGTACGAGATTTGCGTCCTCGTTTCGGGGCGTAGAACCCTGGTAACATCGGCATAATTTTGGTATGTTTTTTCATGTGCAAACATACCATTTTTAACCAATGTTTTCAGTGCCTTTTAATCAATTAAATCACCTTAAACTAGCGCCATTCGGGTCAGGTCTCAACTCTTGACAGGCGACAATGGATGGCCATCCAAATGCGATTGGTTGTGCCTGTCAAGACTTGAGACTTGACCCCTACTGTTCTACCCAATTATCAACTTGTAATCCGTCAATTCTTTCAAACTCCTTGACATTATTGGTTACCAAAACCCCTTCATGAAATTTGACAATAGATGCAATGAACAAATCGTTTGGACCGATAGTAATGCCTAGACTTTCGGTTGAAGTGCGTATTTCAGCGTAGACATATGTCATCAGGTCAACGAATGAGATAATTTCAAAGGGCTCAAGAAACTGTTCAACTTTCTCCAAATTTACCGTTTTGTTCTTGCTTTTATATGCTCCCAGGAGAAGTTCCGCCTTGACGATAGTTGGGATGGCTATTGCGTTTGGTGGTGTCGATAAAATTTTGTCCTTAATCGACGAATACTTCCCATTGAGAAAATATATGCAGGTGTTGGTATCAAGAAAATACATTTAAAACCCGGACCTCTTTACGTCTGACCCAAAGGAAGGGACCATTGGTCTCATGAAGGTATCATCCGAGATCGATCCGAAAAGGCTGCCGTAATCCGCTGGATATACAGGTTCGACTTTGGCGCGAATTTGCTCCGCCACCCATTTCGAAATTGAGACACGCTGTCGTTTTGCGGCATCTTCAACCTTTGTAAGTGTTTTTTCGTCTATATAGAGCGATATCTGTGGCATAGTTGTCCTCCTTTTCCTTTTTAGATAGATATACTTTCCGCCCCAGCAATTGTCAAGTATATCGACAAGTATACTTGGCCCAATACAGAGAACAAACTGGGGTCACAATTCTTAACAGGCGATGCGGGAGGGGCTGGGGAATGACGGTTGGTTGCGCCTATCAAGAGTTGATATCTGACCCCTCTTCGTTCGGGAATCGATCAGGTCCACCACCTGGAAGAAGAGGAA
>CAZDYX010000458.1:0-2910 GCA_964509775.1 uncultured Desulfobulbia bacterium
CAGGAACCTAACCTTGAACCCTTGAACCGGGAACGTTGAACCATGCCCAATATTGGTATTGGGCTCTTTTAAAAAGTCGAAAAGTCCAAATTGTTGGCCTCGCAACATCGAGCAATTTAAACGTAAGGAAATATGTATGGCAAAGATAGGCAGAAATGAGCCGTGTTGGTGTGGGAGCGGAAAAAAGTTCAAGAAATGCTGTTTGTCCAGGCAAAGGTCCAATGCCACTCCCCCAACCCGGGCAGGAGATATAACCCTTGGTGGAGAGGTGGAGAAGATCAGGAGGGCGGCATCTGCGAGAGAGATAGTTGTTCGGCCGGTTGGGGTTTTTATCCTTTTTTCCTCAGGGGCGGGCGATGCCTGGTTGCTCGAGGCATCAGAGATGGATGCGGTGCAGGTTGCAAGAGATGGTGCGGAGCTTTCCATGGAAATCGACGAAAATTCCCAGACCATTGAAGTAAACTGGAGCCATAGCTTTGCCATAGAGAAAAATGATTTTGTAGTTACCTCCCATAGGGACGGCGGAAAGCATATCTTTCCCCAGTACCCTGCGCAGGCCATAAAGAACGCGCTCAAGGGAATACGGAAAAGGATCTCCTCCACTTCACCTCATATCCTTCAATCCATGAAGATCCCTGAGGATCATTATGCTGCCGTTACGGCTTCGGACCATTGATTTAGCTCGTAACAAACCACCCGCCGCAACGACTTACCCCGTCGTAAACAATCACGATTTTTCGCTTCGGCAGGTTTAATTTTTTAGACTGTTTATGAGGTCATCTTTTGGGGAGTTCACCGGTGTATCGTTTGGTGTCTTTCCTGCGGTTTATTCCCATGTTGATAGTCATGGGGACTATTTTTTACCTTTCCCACCAGCCTGGGGATAAGCTCCATCTCCCGCACTTTTGGCAAGCGGATAAAGTTTTCCACGGTATCGGTTATGCCGGATTGGCAGGGGCTATTTTTTTTGCCTTGCAGCCCTGGGCGCCAAGGTTGTCCGCGTTTTGGTCCGGCAGCGTGGTCGCCGGTATATGTACACTGTACGGCCTGCTCGATGAATTTCATCAGTCCTTTATCCCCCACCGAAGTGTAAGCATGTTTGATGTTTTGGCTGATGGGGCCGGTGCCCTGCTGGTGGTTGGTATCTGGTATTGGCTTGGCACAACGAAAAGGAAACCATCGGTAGGTTATGCCGGCCGTTGACGTGTCGGGGAAGATCATTACTTGTAACTACTCAGGTTGGTAGTCTGTAGGTGTTTAGGTGGATAGGAGGAGATAACCATGATTTATTCTTTGGGCAGTCCTAACAGACTACAGTCTAAACAACCTGAGCAGTTACCATTACCTTATGGTAATGCCATATTTTTTCATCTTGTATTGGAGCAGGCTCTTGGTGATACCCAACTCCTGGGCCGCATGCACCTGGACGTAATTGGCTCTTTCCAGGGCGCGTCTGAGCATATACTCTTCAATCTGGGAGAGGACGTCAGACAGGGGGGCATTTGCCGGAATCAGGTGGTCAAGATCAACATTGACCGACCACTCCCCTGGAGTGGCAACCGTTTCCATTTCCGGATGGAGATCCTCTTTCCGGATGATATCTTCATGGGCGAGAATTATGGCCCTTTCTATAGTATTCTCCAACTCTCTGATGTTTCCTTCCCAGGGTAAAGTGAACAAATGTCGCAGGGCCTCGGGCGAAATCCTTATCGGGGATCGCCGCAGGATTTGTGTGTATTTTTCCAGAAAATGGGCCACGAGGAGAGGGATATCGTCGGTTCTTTCCCGCAATGGCGGCAGATGGATACGTACTACATTGAGCCGGTAATACAGGTCCTCGCGAAAGGTGCCCCTGGCAACCTCTTCTTTCAGATCCTTGTTCGTGGCCGCGATAATTCTCACATCCACGTTCAGGCTCTTGGTGCCGCCCACCCGTTCAAAACACCGTTCCTGGATGATCCGCAACAGCTTGGCCTGGAGGGCCATGGACATATCCCCCACCTCATCGAGAAAGAGGGTGCCGGTATCGGCGATTTCAAAACGTCCCTTTCGTAACGCCATCGCACCGGTAAAGGCCCCTTTTTCATGGCCGAAAAGTTCGCTTTCCAAAAGAGATTCGGCAAGTGCAGCACAATTTACCGAGATAAACGGGGCATTTTTACGGGGGCTGTAAAAATGAATGGCCCGTGCCACCAGTTCCTTACCCGTGCCGCTCTCTCCGGAAATGATAACCGAGGCAGGAGTCGGCGCGACCTTCTCGATAAGGGAATAGATCTGGGCCATCTTTTTGTTTTTGCCCACGATGTTGGCAAAGCCGTAACGGGTTTTTAATTCGGCCTGCAGCCTCCGGTTTTCCCTGACCAGTGCGGAGAGTTCAATGGCCTTCCGGGTGTTTACCAGAAAGGCCTCATTCTCAAAGGGCTTCACCAGATAGTTATAGGCGCCGGCCCGGATGGCCTCAACCGCCTTTTCCACCTCCCCGAATGCCGTCATCATTATGACCGGCAGATCCTTGTTATAGGCCTTCACGGCCGTTAACAGCTCTATGCCGTTCATGCCCGGCATACGCATGTCGGTGATTATCAAATCAAGGTCCGCCTCCTTCATGATCTTTAGGGCTGTGCCCCCCCGTTCTGCGGTAAGGACCTCATAACCCTCATCGCGAAGTAGTTCGGACAGGATGACCAGGTAATTCGGTTCATCATCAACAATAAGTATGGTATTCACAGACAACAAAATAATGGACTTGAACGAAAACTTCGATCTTTTAAAAAGTTTTTTTTGATGTATTCGTAAAAAGTCGAAAACTCTCGCCAAGGCGCAAAGATCGCAAAGCTAACTGGGGGTGATAAATTCGGCATGGTTCAACGTTCCCGGTTCAAGGGTTCAAGGTTAGGTTCCTGCAAGCCA
>CAZDYX010000459.1:0-1610 GCA_964509775.1 uncultured Desulfobulbia bacterium
TGCCTTTGTAGGGTGCGCTATGCGCACCATTCGTTTGGTATCTTCCCACTAATCCACGATGAGCCTTTTTTTTCTGACCAAAAGGAGCGCGGGCAATGACAGAGGAAAAAATCCCAGCAGAGGTAATGGATGAGGGTAACGCCTGGCAGGAACTCAGCAGGCTTTTCGTATATCCTAAATTAAAGGAACTTGCCAAGATTCCCCATGATCTTTCCCGGCCCGGGGCCATAACTCCGGAACGGATAGAGCGTTATGTTGCCAGCGCCGCCGGCCTTGATCTTCTTTTTGCCTTCCAACAGGTGGATGATGAGGTCTTAGACGCCTTTCAGGACCTTGCCGATGAGGGCAGGGCCGTGGACCAGTTCCTGATGATGAAGACCGGGGCCGTGATGAACCGGATCAAGGGTTTTGCCTGTGAGAACCGGCAGGTCCTTCATACCGCGACCCGGGATATATTTCACCAACCACCCTGCAACCCATCCGCCACTGATGAGGCCCGGGAACAATTGGCGCATCTTACGGAGTTTTTGGATGACTCGGTAACGCTTTTAAACCATCGGGCCGAGCCCTTTACCGATATGATCCAGATTGGGATCGGCGGATCCGATCTCGGCCCCCGAGCCCTGTATTTTGCCCTGGAGGCCTATAGGAATCCATTTCGCCGGGTCCATTTCATCTCCAATGTGGATCCCGACGATGCTGCCGCGGTTTTGCGCCGGGTGGATCTTTCCAGGACCCTGGTCAATGTGGTCTCAAAAAGCGGGACCACCCTTGAGACCCTGACCAATGAAGAGCTCGTCCGGTCCGCCTTTGACCGGGCCGGGCTTGATCCTAACCAACACTTTATTGCCGTTACCGGCAAGGGGAGTCCTATGGACAACCCCGCCCGGTATCTTCGCTCCTTTCACATGTATGACTATATCGGCGGCCGCTACAGCGCTACCTCCATGGTCGGTGCCGTGATGCTCGCCTTTGCCCTGGGCTATGAGGCCTTCCTGCAAATACTCCGCGGGGCAAACGATATGGACCGGGCCGCAGAGGAACGGGAAATCAGAAAGAATCCGGCCCTTCTCCTTGCCTTGCTCGGCATCTGGAACCGGAATTTCCGCCACCATGAGACCCTCGCTATTTTGCCATACAGCCAGGCCCTGCACCGGTTCACCGCCCACCTCCAACAGTGTGATATGGAAAGTAACGGGAAATCAGTGACCAGGAACGGAGAGCGGGTAACCGGACATACCGGACCGATTATCTGGGGGGAGCCGGGCACCAACGGCCAGCATGCCTTTTATCAGCTCATCCACCAGGGGACCACAAAGGTGCCGGTGGAATTCATAGGCTTCAGAAGGCCTCAGTACGGGGAGGATATCCGCATTCAAGGGACCTCGTCCCAGGAAAAGTTGCTCGCCAATCTTCTTGCCCAGTCGCTCGCCCTTGCCACTGGCCAGGCGAGCGAGAATCCCAACCGTTTTTTTCCGGGTAACCGGCCCAATTCCATTATCATGGCCGACCAACTCACCCCCCATACCATGGGCAGTCTGCTCGCCCTTTATGAGGCGAAGATCGTCTTTCAGGGTTTCATCTGGAATATCAACTCTCAACTCAGGCAT
>CAZDYX010000459.1:1620-2905 GCA_964509775.1 uncultured Desulfobulbia bacterium
TCCTTTGACCAGGAGGGCGTTCAGCTTGGGAAGAGGCTCGCCACCAAAATTATGGGCTATTTTGCAGGCCGGAGGGAGGCGGAGTATGCCGCCGGCAACGGAAAGAAGGCCTTGGACGTCTTCCTGATGAAGGCGGCGAGCGTAATTAAGAGATAAGGGCCTGTCACGAAATAAGTTTTGTTGGCCTCGCAAAAAACCGCTCCGCCAACGCGACAAGGTTGATAACTGCTCGTTATTACAAGTCGGCAATTTGAGTTTTTCGACTTTTTACGAGATCAACGGTCAAAAACCTATTTTTCTCTTGGGCGTCTCATCCGCAACCAGAAGTTGCTTGATCGCCTCAAAGACGAGCTGGAACTGCTCATCATATTTTTCTTCCATTTCCTCGATCTTTTTCCTCAAGTCCTCATGGCTGGCAAGCATGCGCCGGAACTTGGTGAAGGCTCGCATGATCTGGATGTTGACAAATATTGCCCTTTCACTTGTCAGGACGCTTGAAAGCATGGCTACGCCTTGTTCGGTGAACGCCATGGGGGGGATGTCTTCGGCCACCCCAACTTGAGATCACAATTTGTGATCTCAAATTGGTAACTTCTTGATTTATTAAGACAAACATAAAATCATCAGGAAATCGTGCCAGGTTTCGCCGGACAGCTTGCTTGAGAGCTCTGGTTTCCACCCCATAAAGCTCCGCCAGATCAAAGTCAAGCATCACCTTACTGCCACGCATGAAATAGATTTTGCTGGCTATTCTTTCGGCTGGTATGAGGTCCATCATTTTGACATGTCCTTCAGGTTGACCACGTTGCTCCCGTTTGCGACATTAACGGCTTGCCCGATAATCACCCTGGCCAGCCCAGCCGCCCAAAATAGCGGTTATCAACACAGTTCATGACCCCGCGCTCGGGCCGGGAAAAATATTGCGTCAAGCAGCAACGGCTTCCGGCATCTTGTATACCGGGGCTATATTTGTGGGAATGCCGGGATTTTTTAACATGGTTTCAATGGCCACCGCCGTTTTAAGGGAAAGGAGAATATCGCCGCACACACTGCAGACATCGGCCGGTACTCCCTCAATGACAATGGCCACACCCTGGTGTCTCACCATGTGGGTGATGATCTTCTGTTCATATTCGCCAGGACATCCTTGAATTGAGCATTTTTTCATGGCCGTCTCCCTGATGAAGGCGGCGGGAGTAATCGGGGGTTAAGGGCCTGTTCAGGCCCCAACTTCTTCATCGCCCCCGACTGTCCGGTAACACCGCAAGATTGTTCTCGGTTATGT
>CAZDYX010000460.1:0-2891 GCA_964509775.1 uncultured Desulfobulbia bacterium
AGATGCAAGTAAATGTCCGCGCCATGATGTTCCTCCGGAACACCGTAACCTCGGACCGCAATTACATAGAAAAAAAATAAAGGAGTTTTACCAAGAAGAAATGGAAGGAGAAAAACCAGATCTAAAGAAAATGAGGAAGGAAAAAGAAATGTGAAAAAATGCTCCTGAAAGTATATGATGAACCCGATGAAAAACTCACAACATTATCAAACTCGCAACATAACGTCCCTCACGCATGCCGTTATTGATGAAACGTCGCACATTGGTGTAGGAGGCGGTGCTCACATCGATCAAGTATGACGCTCACGACGCCCGAGCCCTTCGGCCAGCAACATCGTCACCAAGGTGTTGAGCGACGTGCCTTCGGCCTTGGCCCGTGCCACCAAATTAGCGTGCAGGCTGCGTGGCAGACGCTGCATCAACCGCACCGGCTCGGCGGATTCGCCATGCCGGGTAGGCTTCGGGATGGGCTTTCCCATGTGGGCACGCGCCGACATCCAGGCGGAAAAGGCATCGCGCCCGTTAATAATCGCATCTTCGATGGTCTCCCCGTCGGACATGCACCCCGGCAGATCAGGAAAGGTAATCAGATAGCCGCCGCCGTCTTTTTCCGCCAGCGGCTCCACCACATGCGGATACGCCTCGAACGGATACGGTGGTTCAACGTGCGGAACAGTAATTTCGCTCATAATTGCAACTCCTTGGCCTTATCGACCAACGCCACAAACTGGCGCACATACACCGGTTTGATGGGCCGATGCGCAGGCACACTCACATCCTCGTCCACACCAGGAAAAGAAAACACATGATGGCTTCCCCCCTCATTGCGCCAATCGATACCGAACCGATCGGCAACCGCTTTCAGATCGTCAATCCGCCAGTCACGCGGATTGTTGCGCATTCGGGCTAGGGCTTTTTCTCGTGTGCTCATGCTTAAGCATAGTGTCACATACGACACTATTTGTCAAGCGATGCAGATATTTCATCCTGATTGATACCTCGGACGCTTCAAGACTCCATAAACAGCGACGCAAGTATTTCAATCAGTTGATCCCTCAACAGAGTCTTCACAAACTTCTGATCATCCTCCCGGAAAATGCTCTCCATCAGACTCGGATTTCTGTCAATAATAGCCGAGATTATTCGCATTTCTTGCCCTGTCGTTGCCGGTGCGCAGCGCCTTTGCAGCCGCTGGAAATGGGGCTGTGACCGCTGCCAACCGGGAAAAGTTGCTCTGCCCCGGGCAGTTCGTCAATGTCACGTCCATCTTTACTGATTAATATATCATCGTCTGTCTCGATAGTTTTGGTCGCGCGTTGTGGTGGGGTTTATTTAGCGCTTCCGGATCGGTTTCACCTGCTTGCGTAGCCTGTGGCAAGTTTATTTCAACCTCGGACATAACGACCTATATTTTACCGCAAGAAGAATGCCTTCTTATACAAATTCATTGTGCGCTGCCCCCGAATTTTTTTATCCCTCACCGTCCCATCCCCCCTCTCCGTGTCCCTGTATCTCCAAGTCCCCCCTCCCCTACGTCGCCGCCCCGTAAGCTCTGTTCCAGGAGGAGCAGTCTCATGCGGGCCTCACCGGAGCCGGGATTGACAACAAGAATCCGGTCATAGGTGGCTTTGGCCCGGGGGTAATATTTGCATCTAAACTCTAGGTCAGCCTTACGTTCCAGGGCCCGCAGATAACGGGGGTTGATCCGTAAGGCCTCCTCATACGAATTAAGGGCCTCTTGGTACCTCTCCTTCATTTCATAGGCGATGGCCTCGTCGGTAAAGGAGTGGCTCATGTCAAAGGGGGCGATTATCGGCCGGTTGACAAACACCATGGCCATCAGAACAAATAAGGCCAGCAGCGCCAGATTCCGGACCTGGCCTTTCCTGACGACTTTTTGGATACCATCAATTCCGTAGCCGGCAATCAGGCAAAATACCGGAATGACCGGCATGCGGTAGCGGTCAAAGACATAGAAGATGATCACCGAGAAAATATAGGCAATCTGCGGGAAAAAAAGCAAGGAGGATTCCAGGCGCCTTTCCCTCACCAGGGAAAAAAGCCCGACAAGAAAAAACGGCCCCATGATTCCAAAGGATATCGGGGTCAAGGCCAGGACCTTGGAATAACGTTGGTGGAAATAGTAGTTAAGGTTATCTGCTATCTCATAGTCATTTAAAAACATCCGGAGTTTGACCCAGGTAAGTTGGGAAAAGGCCCCGGGATTATTCCTGATAAAGGTAAATCCCTCGGAAAACCAGTAGCGGGAGACCTCGGAGGGTTTGAGGGAACGGCCCAGGCGTCGCTCCGCCTCTTGTTCGAAATCAAGCTGTTCATACATCGGATCCGGCCGAACAAAGGGGAGCGCAATATAGGTGCCGTTGGCCTTCGGGTTTTGGCCGATGAAAAAATTTTGACCGGCCTGGGAGGTGGTGAGCACTAAGTCTCCGCCCACGGAATAATTACGGGCCAACACCGGCACCAGCACCAGCAGGTTACCCAGGAAAAAAAGGCCGGCAACGAGCAGCCGCTGTCGGATGTCGGCCCTGCGGTTTAGAAAGAGCACCAGGCATAATAAGGGAATAAGGAGCAGAAAGTTTGCCCGGGCAAGGCTAGCGAGCCCGAGGGCAAGACCGCCGAGCACTTGACCCGAGCGGGGCCGCTCGATGCCGCCTGCGAGAAGAAGGAAAAAACAGGCGGTATACAGAAAGGCGGCAAGCGATTCCTTTAGGAGCAGACCGTCAAAATAGATGGCAGGCCCGTAAAAGGCAAAAAACAAGGCCCCGACAATGCCGGCCAGCCCCGCCCGGAGTCTTTCCCCGAGGAGAAAGACCAGGACGGCGGTACCGGCACCGATGAGGGACTGGATGACATAGATCCAGAAAAAATTC
>CAZDYX010000461.1:0-2888 GCA_964509775.1 uncultured Desulfobulbia bacterium
TCCATTTCCTGCCTAACAGACTACAGTCTAACGACCTAACCAACCTGGGTAGTTAAGATTTTTAAATATAATAGGCATTGTAGCGTATGATTATGGGGGGGTCAAGCAAGGTAAATTATTCCAGCGAAAAAACCGATGAAGGGAGGATTATTTTTGTTTCTGACCGTCCGGACGGCACGCCGCAAAAATTTCGACCTGTGCGGGTAGCTTTTTTTTGCTGTATGAAAGAGAAGAAATGTGACGTTGGTAGGCCACCATAATAGATAATAGTAGACTTTTGATCCCCTTAGTGAGAAATTTAGCTGCCAAGCTATAACTCACCAAGCGAGGTCTCAAAAAAAAAGCCGAAAAAATATCCTGTGAAGAAAAAGGGTAATCCCAAACACTCACCCATACAAGGTTGACGGGGAAATTGGGCGCTTTACCTTTACAACACATAGATCGTAGGACTGCTGCATGTTCAGCCACAATTCAGGGGTAGTATTGAACGCCTTTGAGAGGCGCAACGCCATGTCCGGGGTTACGGAGCCATATTCGTTCACAATGTTGGAGAGAGTCTTTCTCGATACCCCCAGAGTTTGCGCCAGATCCGATACCGTTAAGGACAACGGCTCCAGGTAGTGCCTCCTCAAAATGCCACCCGGATGCATCGGGGTCTTTCTCGCTTTCTCATGTCATCGCCTCGCTAATGGTAAACCACATCATACGCATTGCCCTCCCGACTGTCATTCGATGATGTGGTTTGGGGAATCAAGTTTTGAAAGCACTTTTCTTGAAGATATTCTATATATGGTATATCATGAAAATATGGCAGGTTGATTTGAGCAAAAAGGCGAAGAAGCAAAAAGATTCGCTACCGAAAACGATCAAGGAGCAGTTGTTTGCCCTGATCCGTAATATTGAAGTCTATGGCCCGGTGCGTGATGACTGGCCGAATTATGGTAAGCTGAAACCAGGTCATCATCACTGCCACCTAAAAAAAGGGCGGCCCACCTATGTTGCCATCTGGGTGAAGCGTGACCGGGAGATCAAGTTGATCGAGGTGATTTATGTTGGAACCCATGAGAAGGCCCCATACTGACACCGTGGAACTGTGCTTCCGTGGCCCGGCTGCCCTCCAGGAAGAAGCTGCCCGGCTGTTGAAGGGACTCGGCTTTGAAAGCGCTACCGATTCTATCCCCTGGCGGGAAGCCTTCCCCGAATACTCAATCGAGGATGGCCCGGCTGTCTGCCTACGGGCCATACGCCGCCGAGAAGGATTGACTCAAAAGGAACTGGCCGACATTTCCGGCATTCCCCAGGCCCATATTTCTTTGATGGAGCGCGGCAAAATGCCCATTGGAGTAACGCGGGCCAAGAGGTTGGGGAAGGCGCTCAACGCCGGGTACAAGGTGTTTCTGTAATAGGGCCGGACCATTCCCTATTGTACTTGCTCTTTCCCCCTTCTTAAAGCCATTTTCCCAAAAGCCCGACGCGAGGTTTGGAACCACACTCTGAGGCCGCGCACCAGGTCAGCCGGCGGTCTGCTCTTCGAGCGCCCTTTGAACAAACTGGTTCAATGACATTCCCATCATCGTCGCCTTCTCGACCACCCTCCGGTGTAATTCAGCCGGGACCCTCACATTGAAGGAACCCTTGTAAGATTTCTCCGGCTGCTTGCCAGCTTCTTGGCAGAGCTCCACGTAGTCATCCACGGCCTCATGAAATGCCGTCGTTAATCCCTCCACGCTCAGCCCCTCGAAGGTGATCAAGTCACGGATGCCCTCAATTTTGCCATGAAAGGTCATATCCGCGGCGCTGAAATAGACGGAACCGATAAAGTCTTTGTAGGTCAATGCCTCTCTCATTGGATCACCCCTGCTTTTTTTTAAGGCCTCTTCAACATCGCTAAGCTGATATCGCTTCAGCTCTGGCGCCGGATGCGGTTTATGAATCCTGATGATATGCCTTGTTTCCTGGCATATGAATGCTATCCGGGAGCCTGCCGTTTTTCCCGTTCTGGCCTCCTCATAGCCGAGACTTTTGAGGAGCCTTTTGAGCTCTTCAAAAGTGAAATCAACCGGTTTTGACAGGAAGCGCTCCAGCAGTTTTTCGGCTTTGCTCATAAGCTAATCCTAGCATGGGGTGGAGATGTTTGCAACTGATTCTCAGTTGCTAGCTTAGGCACATCAAATACCATGGAAGAGAGGTAATTGTCACGGATGGCTTTGGTCTTCAGGTACACCTCGGCCATGCAGGCTCCGGTTTCGCAGGCCTTGGCGCATAGGGAAAGAGCGGCGCACATGGCTGTCAGGGCCTGGCGGCTTTGCCGTTCGCCCTTAAAAAGGGCAACGGCAAAACAAAACATTCGGGCCAGTCCACGGCCCTGTCCCAGGGTAGCGGCGCTACGCTCCAATGATTGCGTGAAGGCGGCGATAGTGTCTTGTTTCGTGGTCGTTGCCATGCGGAAAGTATGGCCTATTCGGGGCTGAAACTCAAAATAAAAACAGGCGACGCATCAATGTCGGGTTACGCTATCGGTAACCCGACCTACGGGCTTGCGAAATTTCCTGAGATAGCATGCAAAGTTACATCCTGGTGACGACAAGGTTAACAATCTGACGCGAGGTTTGGAACCGCGCTTTGAGGCTGTGCTCCGGGACGCTGGCGGGAAAATCGAGCGCAACTTGAAAAACGCGCCGGTCGGTATACTTTTGTGGCATTGACGGCCTTCTCCGCGAGCAAAAATAGGGCTATCCGGCGAGGCATCCCCGTATTGCATGCAGTCGGCGTGAAAACACTGTCTGTCGCAACGGCAGATCTGGAATATGCTCAGTCAATTATGATGGTCTCGTAAAAAGTCGAAAAGTTCAAATTGCCGATTCGTAAAATCGAGCAGTTACCAGCCG
>CAZDYX010000462.1:0-2405 GCA_964509775.1 uncultured Desulfobulbia bacterium
TGGATTTCATCATAAGCATAATTTTCCCCTTAATCCGTGCCCAAACCGCAGAAATTGCATCATTTCCCCGCAGTCGAGTAGACCGGTTAGACCAAGAATATAAGAAAGGCAGATGAACTTTCATAGACGCCCCGCCGCTCGCGGCTACTACGTGTCAACCCGCATTAGTCACATTTCCCTCGTCGTCTCCGGCCCCTCACAGAACCGTGCTTGCGCTATTTACGCACACGGCTCCTCATCAGTACCTTCATTTCGAAGTGAACAGGTTCACCCTTATACGCGGCGCCGGCAGAGGATATTTCGCAAGGAGCAGCTTAAATTTCTCCCAGCTCATGCATCCTCTCTTTCCCCGTCGGTTAAGCCATTTGAAAAGCAGCTTCCGGGCTTCGTGAGCGAATCTGGCGATTCCCGCCGAGTTGTCGGTCACCCCATAGTAGGCATAGTGCCCCCGAAGTTTCGCCACGACAAACTTCATCAGTACCGGGGTAGGCAGCGTCCGGCTCGCCTTCAGCCACTCCTTGAGCCCCCTCAGTTTGGCCCTGAACTTCTTTCGCGAGGTGACGCGCTTCATACGGAAACGCTTTCTGTCTTGCGTCCGGCTACAAAAATGTGTCAGCCCCAGAAAGTCGAAGGTCTCAGGCTTACCGCCCTGCCTTCTCGCCTTCAGCTCCGCCAGCGGCCCGAACTCTATAATCTTGGTCTTCTCGGGCGCCACTTCCAGTCCGAATTTTCCCAGCCGTTCGTCCAGTTCCGCCCTGAATCTCGTTGCGTCCGACTCTCGCCGAAAGCAGGCTACAAAATCATCAGCGTATCGAATAAGCCGTGCACGACCATCGCACGTCCTGGCAAAACTTCGGGTAAACCACAGATCAAGACTATAGTGAAGATAGATATTGGCCAGTATCGGAGAGATAATCCCTCCCTGCGGAGTCCCCTTCTCTGTTGCCACAAGCAATCCATCTTCAAGAATTCCGGCGATCAGAAAGCGCTTCACGTAGCGCAGCACCCGCTTGTCGGCAATGCGGTGACCGAGGAACTCCATCATCCAGTCATGCTGGACATTATCGAAGAAACCCTTAATATCGGCCTCAACGATGTAGTTGATGCTTCCCCCTTCCACCTCCTGGCTCAGCGAGCGCAGTGCGTCGTGGCAGCCGCGCTCAGGACGGAAACCGTAGGAGTCCTCTATGAAATCTGCCTCATAGATTGCTTCCAGTATCTTCACCAGTCCCGCCTGCACCAGCTTGTCTTCCAGTGCCGGAATCCCCAGCGGCCTCTGTTTTGTACTTCCCGGTTTCGGGATATATACCCTGCGCACCGGTTGCGGAATGTACGACATCTTGTGCAGCCGTCCGACCAGTGTGGACAGATTGGCAGCCAAGTCCTTGCCGTACTCTTCTTTGGTGACCTTGTCTATGCCAGAGGCGGCGTCCTTGCGCAGTCCCTCAAAGCATTCCCACAGCAACTCTTCGTCCATCAGATGAAAAAGACTGGTGAACTTGCACTTCGGGTCACTGCGGGCCTTCTCTGCTATCCGTTGCAGTTTTGTTCCCACGTTCTCTCTGTTACTGGGCACAGCTCGTGTCTCCTTGCCAACGGTTGTTCTGATGTGGCGCCCTTTCCTCCAGCAGCGTTACCCGCCTTCATCGGTACTACGACGCCATCCGACTCCCTGAACCCCATTTGCCTTCCTCCCTTTATTATCAGTTGTCCGGCATACTCACTTCCCTGCAAGGGGATTCAGGGCCTCCCGGGTTGCCGCATATTCGCCATGTCCGACATGCCATGCTCTCTGACCCCGGGGAAGCGGTCTCAGGCTTGCCAATGCGCCCGGACCGTGTTGATTTCCATCACGTTAAAGACGTCATCCTTCCCGGAATTTTCAATTTCGGGGCTCAATCACTTCAGCCTTTCGGCTTACGGCCTATCGGCTCGCTGTCCTACGCTTAACCACGGAAGTTACCCCCAGCGGTCCAAGGACTTGCTACCCGGTGGGTGGCTAGCCCTTCCGGGGCGGGCCTCGCACCCGCTAAAATATGCGACCTTGCCCGGCCGCACTAACTTATTGAAATTACGTTACGACATCAGGAGTTCTGAAGTTGTAAGCGTAAAACAGTCCGCTTATCATAATAACGGAGAACCACCTGGAAAAAGGTGGAGAATTTATGGCGGTTGGGTTTTTTGCCCGGTTGAGCTTTTATCGAATTTCCTGAAAAGTTTCCTTGATCGCGCCACAAACCGGGCAGTGGTCAGGAGGATGCGACGTGCCGACGTATCCGCAGAATTGACAGACATGGTACCGGTCGCCCTCTTCGGCGCTGACATCCTGTGCGTCGCTCAGATAGAAGATGTTGAGTTTGCTTGCCGCTTCATGAAGCGGCGAAAGGGCGTTGGCCACGGTGTTA
>CAZDYX010000462.1:2415-2856 GCA_964509775.1 uncultured Desulfobulbia bacterium
GGTCAGCCCAGACTCCTTGGCGTTGTTGATCTCTGTTGCATATCTCTCTAATATTTCTTCAATTTCCTTCTCGAATATCGTCGCAATATAGCCAGCGGCAGGATCAATTTTCCCTCTCACCATGCTTAATATGCGGCGGGCCTGTGCCGCCTCAGACTCGGAAAGTGCCCGGAGAAGAAGGGCTGTCTGTGGTTTTTCTTCCTTCAGAGCTTTTAAAGAATAGATTTTTTTCCGCGCCGCAGCTCTGGAGAGTAATGCATAAATCTGCAGGAGATTCTTTTCATTTTCTTCTGTCATGGTTTGTGGCTACCTCCAGGTTATGAAAAAAATGTGCGAAAAATTCTGGACACTACCCGAATTTTCCACTTGTTGTGCTATTAAAGCAAAAACATGCCGAAGCTGCTGCCCCATTTTTCCGCAGGAACAATCAACTACGCAGAA
>CAZDYX010000463.1:0-294 GCA_964509775.1 uncultured Desulfobulbia bacterium
CATCCACTGGCACCCCTTCCGCCGTGACAAGATCGCTGCCGCCGCCCGCACAATGATACGATGTCATAGCGCCAAGAAACCCGCACCCGCTGGGTCCCGTATCGTTTTCGAACGCGATTTTGCGGGACAGGCTGCTTCCAAACTATTTGTTGGCGCACCCTTCACGTTGAGATTCAGAACGTCTGCACCACTTTCGTTGTATGCGCTTCGATCCGGTTGAGCATACCGAAGTGACGCGTCGAACCACAACAGCCATCTTTTTTCAAGAAAAAAACATAATCCCCGCCGGGTCCG
>CAZDYX010000463.1:304-2587 GCA_964509775.1 uncultured Desulfobulbia bacterium
GTTCCATCGCTATTGCTTTTGGCGGTACGGTTTACGCCCTGGTAGTTTTCCGCCGTAAATGCAATTTTCTGTTTTGTATCGTATGTGGACAAGCCGCCGCTTATGCTGACATGGATATCCCGGTAGTGTCAACCTTTTTGTATGAAATATTCATGGGCTAATTCTTTGAATAAAGGCGGATTGTTACGCACTTTCCCTACTACGTGTCAGCGGCGGCGGGATTTTGTACCAAACATGGCGGTTTGAAATTGCGAGGTAAAAAATGGGATTAAAAGCAGTCACTGGAGGCTGTCATCAGCTTCCAGTGACTGCTTAACCTTACAATGCAATTTATATTTAAGACACAGTATGCGGCGTTGTTGCCAAATTGCGTTGTCGAGTTAATTGTTTTTGTCAAATGATTCCACCCGCTCCTCCCTTGTTTTTTACGGAAACTTATGTCAATGATGTCATAACCCTACACCGCAATATGATGTAAAATAAACTTGATAGACTTGCATTTGCCTGCTATACTGCGAAACAAAACCGCAGAAAGGAGGCGAACGATGCTACCCGAAATTCGACAATCCGAGTATCTTTACGATGTCCCCAAGTTTGAGCTGGACAAGACTGATATTGACGATCTGATGAATGATCTTAAAGCGTTTCATGAAGACTTTGCCGACTGTTTTCACCGCAGCGAGTCCCGGGATAATTTTTTGCGCTACATGTCCGGCCAATTCAGTCCAATCGAACGCAAATCGATTGAACCAATATCCCATGCGATCGAAGGGGCTCAGGTCAGGGCAATGCAACGATTTGTATCTGATGCCCCATGGGATGATGATAAAATAATGAGCAAGTATCGTTTTCTTTTAAATGAAGATTTGGGCCATCCTGACGGTGCCATCATTTTCGACGAGAGCGGCTTCCAGAAAAAGGGAGACGACTCCATTGGTGTAGGCCGACAATATTGCGGCACCATCGGCAAAGTCGAAAACTGCCAGGTGGGTGTTTTTGTATCCTACACAAGCCCCTATGGCTATGCCCTGGTCGACAAACGCCTCTATCTGCCTCAGAAGTGGTTCACGGAAGCTTACGCGGCCCGGCGGGAAAAATGCAAGCTGCCACCGAACACCGAATTCAAAACAAAGCCTCAACTGGCAGCCGAGATGCTCAAGGAGATTTCTGATCAGGGGCAGCTCCCGTTTCGCTACATCTTGGCTGATTCGGTCTACGCCAATAGTCCGGAGTTCATTGATGTCGCCGATTCACTGGTAGGGATCACCTACATGGTCCAGGTGCCGTCTAATACCCAGTGTTGGTTGAAACGCCCTGCCACCATCAAGAAAAGCTATCAGTATGGTGGCGAGCTACGGACCAAACGGGCGATTTCCGACCAGGCCACGGAGCCCATCACATTCTCCGCTTTTGCCAGTGGTCTCTCAAAGGTTTTCTGGTATCGCCGCATCGTTTCAGAAGGGACCAAGGGGCCGATTGAATATGAATTCAGCCGACGCCAGGTGGTACTCTGCAAGGATGGGCAACCGTCCAGGACGGCCTGGCTGCTGGTCCGGCGCAACATCGCCCCGGAGCCCGAGTATTCATATTTTATATCCAATGCATCCACCAGTGTCCGGCTCAAAATGCTGGTTTGGCTCAGTGGGCTGCGCTGGTCCATTGAACAGTGCTTTGAGGAAACAAAGACCGAACTGGGAATGGACCACTATGAGGTACGAAAATTTCCCGGCTGGCATCATCATATGCTCACATGCATGCTGGCCCATTTCTTCCTCTGGCATCAGAAGATTCGGTTGGGAAAAAAAAGCACCATCGCTTACTCTATCGCAGCTTAGGGTGTTGCTCAGAGTGGTTTTGCCCATGAGAGAATTCAATGTTGATATGACCATCGAGTTGGTCCGTTGGATTCAAAACCGAAACCATCGCGCCTATCTATCGCATAGGCGAAAGAAGCTGATGGATATTAATAACGTTGTTCATATTGCGTTGTAGGGTTAATCACGGAGAGTTTCAGGTTTCGATTATTTCCTTCATTCGATAGCTTCTGCCCTCAATAACTACCTAATTTCCCGCCAAAATTATAACAAGGATCGTGCAAAAAACATTATAGATCAAGGTTAAAGGCAATTATTGCTTGACTTTTCTCCCCATTCATTGGTATAATTATACCAATGAATGGGAGGTTTATATGTCGCTTGTCTATGTGAAGAACAAGAACAATGGCGTTACATACGTTTACGAATCATCCGGGTTCTGGGACAAAAATAAACAACAGGCCAGGAA
>CAZDYX010000463.1:2597-2833 GCA_964509775.1 uncultured Desulfobulbia bacterium
ACTGACATAGACAGTCAAAAAATGCAAATAAGAATTGAGCCGTGCTTTCAGAAGCGCAATCTTGCTTGAACATTATTTAATGACTGTCGACACAACCGCGGGAATCATCCACGGTAAAACATATGCTTGCAGGAAAACAACAACACCGACCAAAGAAGCCAGTGCAATACTATGCCAGAAAACACCTCGCAGAATCTCTCCCTCATGTCCCTGCTGCCCGGTTGCAACACCGGCCA
>CAZDYX010000464.1:0-2822 GCA_964509775.1 uncultured Desulfobulbia bacterium
GTTACGCGATGGCAGCGAGGAGATGAAGGTCTTGATCGTGTTGGCCAAGGAGGTGAAGGCCTTTGCCAATTTTAAGGACTTTCAGCAGGCCTCCATGCTCGCCACCGATATCAGCCGCCAGAGCGAGGGGTGGCTGCGGAGTCAGGCCGGAAAGAAGGCCGTATCAGCTTCTTGATACCTCTCCACAAGTAGGGTGAAGCTTAGAATGGGGACATGACAAAGGAAACAGGCAAACAGAGCGAGGATGGCATGCGGAATCAAGGTTAGGTAAACGGCCGGAATCCCCGGTGCATAAAAAACGCCGGGGAGCGCGCCGAAGATCACTGTGCGCCCGTTCCGCCCGGCTGGCAGGCAAGGCCGGGTATGAGCAAAACAAGACGTCGTACCCATTTGGGATCGGCGTCTGCTGGGCCTATAGGCCGTCAAGTGAACGGGTGATTGCGTCCAACTATTGGTCGTCTACTACTTATGCGAACAATTCCAACAACGCGTGGAACGTCAACTTCGACAATGGCAACGTCAACAACAACAATAAGAACAACAACAACTACGTGCGGTGTGTTCGCGCCGGAAAGTGATTATGACGGTATGTTTTCCTTCCGGTCGCTGTACGAGGCCTATCTGGCCTGCCGGAAACGAAAGCGGAATACCGCCAACGCGCTCAGGTTCGAGATCGATCTATTGGAAAACCTGCGGACCTTGAGCGAGACCATGACTGACGGTTCCTACAGGCCATCCCGCTCTGTCTGCTTTGTTACCTGCGCCCCCAAGCTCAGGGAAATCTTTGCCGCCGATTTCCGGGATCGGGTGGTGCATCACCTTCTCGTCCCACGGCTGGAAAGAATTTTCGAGACCAAATTCATCCACGACTCCTATGCCTGCCGGCTGGCCAAGGGGACGCATGCGGCGGTGCGCCGCCTCCAATCCTTCATGAACATAGTCTCGCGCAACGGCCGCCGCGTTGCTTGGTTCATGCAGCTCGATATCAGGAGTTTCTTCATGAGTATCGACCGGGCTTTGCTGCTGTCAATTGTCGAGCGCCATGTCACCGATGTCAACCTTCTGTTCCTGATTCGTGTCATTATCGCCAGCGACTGCACCACCAATTACGTTTATAAGGGCGCGCCTGAGCTGTTGGCCCAAATTCCGCCACACAAGTCCTTGTTTCAGATCCCGGCCGGCAAGGGCTTGCCCATCGGCAACCTGACCTCGCAATTTTTCGCCAATGTCTATCTTAACGAACTGGATCAGTTCGCAAAGCACACCTTGAAGTGCCGGCACTATCTGCGTTATGTCGATGATTTTATTTTGCTCCATGAATCGGCGGACGCCCTGAAGGCGATGAAGGTCGAAATCGAGGCCTTTCTGGCTGAACGGCTGCAATTGCAGGTAAAGCAAGATTTCTGTCTGAAACGGGTGGGCGAAGGCGCTGATTTTCTGGGTTACATCGTCCGTCCCGACTATATCCTGGTCCGAAGGCGGGTGGTTGGCAACCTGGGCGGCAAACTCGAGATGTTCAAGGCGAAGATAGTGGTGGAGGGTGCGGTGGGCCGCCGCCGGTTCGTGCAAGTCCATCTGCGGCCGGAGACGGTAACCGCGCTCCGGCAGACCATGGCCTCCTACCTCGGCCATTTCGGTCATGCCGATTCGCACCGGCTGGTTCGTGGCCTGTGGGAAAAACACGTTTGGCTCCAGGACATCTTCGTCCTCCTGGCAGATGGCCAGCTCCAGCCCGAGTATGAGCCGCGGCAGAGGCCATCCTCCCTGCGACAGCAGTACCGTTGGGCTTGGCAACGGTTTGGACGGGGATTGACCCCGGTTGCCTTGCAGCCAGGGCCTCAATCTCCCCCTGGCCCTGGCCCCTGTCCGCGCAGCGAGCAGGGTTGTTTGCGCAGGGTGTGCATCTTTTTTCAGGTGGGGCGATTTATCGAGTTTTTTGGCAGCCAGGCGGAAATGGCCAGCCGGTTGTTTGGCTTCGCCCTGCGGAAAGGCCGCTGGGGAATGGGGCCGCTGTGCGGCTTTCCGGTTAGATTGTTGAAGACATTCAAGGACAAGGCGCGGTGTTTGGGCCTTTCCTATGTGGTGATTGCAGAACACGGCTGCTATGGCTCAGGCTTGAAGCGGCGGGTGTTAACAGAAAAACTGACATTCGTGGAGGGATGAGATGAGGGGCATGATGATTTTATGGATGCTAACGGGCGGCCTGCTGCTGGCGGCCCCGGTCTGGGCCGGCGACTATACGGCCGGTAACGGCATGGTTACCGATAACAACACCGGCCTTACTTGGCAGCAGCAGGACGACGGCCAGACAAGAAACTGGGAAGGGGCCATCGTCTACTGTGAAGGCCTGTCTTTGGCGAATCAGACCGACTGGCGCCTGCCCAATGTCAAGGAACTGGAATCGATCACCGACGACAGCCGGGCGTATCCGGCCATCGACCCGATTTTTACCGGTACCAAGGCGTCCTACTATTGGTCGTCTACTACTTATGCGGACAATTCCTACCGCGCGTGGTTCGTCTACTTCGACAATGGCAACGTCTACGTCAGCAATAAGGGCTACTTCAGCCACTACGTGCGGTGTGTTCGCGCCGGACAGTGAGTCGGTTATTTGGCGCTTTGGTTATTTGATTTTTTTCTGTGCCGTGTAGGGTCGTTCCAACCCCCATGTCCTGCGGGCACCACGGACAATGCCCCCACCCTGGACCTCCCCCCGAAAAACACCGGGGGAAGGGATTTTTTTTGGTTACCAATGAGAAATTGAATCTGCTTAACATATTTGTTAACATGGGACATGTCTTACGAAATCGGCTATTACTCAG
>CAZDYX010000465.1:0-2818 GCA_964509775.1 uncultured Desulfobulbia bacterium
GACCCGATCTACGAGCCGATTGCACGGCGCTACCAGCAGAACCCCGAAAAATTCGCGGACGCCTTCGCCAGGGCGTGGTTCAAGCTGACCCACCGCGACATGGGACCGCGCTCGCGTTATCTCGGGCCGGAAGTGCCTACGGAAGAGCTGCGCTGGCAAGACCCCGTCCCCGCGGTCACTCATGAATTGATTGACGAGCGGGACATCGCCGGCCTCAAGGGCACAATCCTCGCTTCGGGGCTGTCTGTCTCCCAACTGGTCGCGACGGCTTGGGCCTCGGCATCCACCTTCCGCGGCTCCGACAAGCGGGGCGGGGCAAACGGCGGCCGCATCCGTCTCGCGCCGCAGAAGGATTGGGCAGTTAACCAGCCGGCCATACTTACGACGGTGCTGCAGGCCCTGGCGGGGATCCAAAAGGAGTTCAACAGCGCGCAGTCAGGCGGGAAGCGGGTTTCGCTCGCGGACGTGATTGTTCTGGGCGGGTGCGCGGGTGTCGAGCAGGCGGCGAAGAAGGCCGGCTTTGAGGTGACCGTTCCCTTCACCCCGGGACGCACGGATGCGTCGCAGAAGCAAACCGATGTCGAGGCGTTCGCCGTACTCGAGCCGGCTGCGGACGGGTTTCGTAACTACCTCAAAACCAAATACACCGTATCGGCGGAGGAGCTGCTGGTTGATCGGGCGCAATTGCTGACCCTGACCGCCCCTGAGATGACGGTCCTCCTTGGCGGGATGCGCGTCTTGAATGTCAACTGCGGACACTCCCAACACGGCGTCTTCACCGAGCGGCCAGGGGTGCTCACCAATGATTTCTTCGTGAATCTGCTCGACATGAGCACCACGTGGAAGCAGGCCTCGGAAGCCGACGACCTGTTCGAGGGGCGGGATCGCGAGAGTGGCAAACTCAAGTGGACCGGTACCCGTGTCGACCTCATCTTTGGCTCGAACTCCCAACTCCGGGCCTTGGCGGAAGTCTACGGATGCGAGGACTCCCAAGAGAAGTTCCTGCACGACTTTGTAGCGGTGTGGAAAAAAGTAATGAACCTTGACCGTTTCGACCTCGCCTGATCGTAGCTAAACGTCTTCGAGGGCTTCTACAGGGCGGTAAGAAAACGACGCCGACCCGCAGGCCGTATGCCGGTAGTTGGCGATTTTTGGGGTTGGACGCCCTTGACTCAATTTTTGGGGTCATTATCTTGATCTATTTAATAGATAGCTCGGTCCGACCCTAAGTCATCACCGTTTAAGCAGCTTTCGTTTTCAGTCTGACTCTCTAGGCGCTGAGAGTATCGGAGCTCCGATATAATTTATCATCATGATATTGTTGATAAAAAGTACTAGTATTAAAAGGTTTAATTGTTGGGAAGGGGATAGGGACAACGCCTGTTTTAGATCGGGAATCAAACGAGGCAGGAAGGGTCTCTTCGCCACCAAGGATTTCATCTTTCCCGATGACCTCTCCCATTGTATCTGCCCGGCGGGCAAGGAACTCTACCGGAGCGGCTGTAATGTGAAGGTGGAAAATTTCCTGGCGACCAAGTCCAAGGGTACAAAGTCGGCCCGTGTCCCCTGTGCGTTTCGCAGCCAATGCCTTCGCCATCCGGAGCGGACGGAGATCCGGCAGGTGGCCTATTTTTCCGGGAGGAGCGAGCAGGGGAAAGATACCTTTACGGAGAAGATGAAAACCAAGATCGATACCGCCGTGGGCCGCATGATCTACGGCATCCGGCTGGCGACGGCCGAGCCGCCCTTTGCCCACATCCGGCACTTCATGGGGCTGGACAGATTCTCCCATCGCGGGAAACGCAAGGTGAACATCCAGTGGAACCTGTTCTGTATCGTGCACAACATGAAAAAGATCTCCCGGTATGCGGATGGGTTTGCCTGATAGGCATGGTAACCGAAGAAAAATGCCGCAAATCAAGCCTTGAAACGGCTTGAAAGGGGCAAGTAAACAGCAAGATGAGGCAGAAGATCAAGAGAGTTTGAGAAACCCCAAGGCACAATCCGGCACGGTGCGAAAAAGTGGACCTAGCCGGAGCGGGAAAATCGTTGCTGAGGGGGGTTTTCTACAAACTCGTTAGGCGACGAAATGTAACGTGTGACCCATTCAGAAATTTGCTTGAAACATTCCCCTCATGTAATTACAATGTATCTATTTGAGGCCAACTCTGACACAGGAGGAATGTATGCGTACAAGTATCGTTCGTATCGGAAATTCACAGGGAATCAGGATCCCGAAGATTATCCTTGAACAGTGCCATTTAGGGCCAGATGTTGAGCTTGAAGTTGAGAACGAAAAGTTAATTATTCGCTCAGCATCATTTTCTCGGAAGGGCTGGGACGAAAAGTTCAAGTGCATGGCTGCGGCGGGAGATGACAGCCTCATCGACGGTGGACTTGCTAACCAATCCTCATGGGACGAGGACGAATGGCAATGGTAGTCAGACGCTTTGAGGTTTACTTGGTCAGCCTTGATCCCACGATTGGGCGTGAAATTCGTAAGACTCGGCCATGTCTCGTTATTTCACCAGATGAAATGAACCGTTATGTTGCTACGGTTATCGTTGCTCCCATGACTACCAAAGGCAGAGACTACCCTACAAGGGTAAACTGTTCTTTCAATGGCAAGGATGGGCAGGTGGTTCTTGACCAAATCAGAACTGTTGACAAATCGCGATTGGCTCACAAACTTGGGGAAATTGACCAAAAAACAAAGGCAGATGTATTGTCTGTTGTTGCTGAAATGTTCGCACCATAATGGCTAACCATTAAGGATTAACGCGACCTGATTTTGGTCGCCTTAATCCTTTGTTCAAGG
>CAZDYX010000466.1:0-2799 GCA_964509775.1 uncultured Desulfobulbia bacterium
ATACAGCTCGGTTTCAAGCGTCTTCTCCCCAAAATCCGTTACAATGAGAAATAATCAAATAACTTGGAAAACGGGGGTCGTGAAAAACGTTGTTTCCGAGATTGAAACACGTTGGAGTGACAACGGCCCTCGCGTCGTCCACGTGGTTGTACGACTGGTATTATTGTGATGATGAAAAAATTTCAAATAGAAAAGCCGAGAACCTATAACAGGGACCCTGGTTTTTCTTGCCGAGATCGGCGGCGCTATTATGCCGTTACCGTCTTCTCCGGCTGTATGGTCATTTTCAACCCCATGCCGCGTAGGATTGACAACAGGCTTGACAGGGCCGGATTGCCACGAGTGGAAAGCATACGGTATAGGCTCTCCCTCTTCACATGCGCTCTTTCAGCAACGGTGGCCATGCCTCCCTCAGCCTCTGCGATTTTACGGAGCGCCAAAAGCAAGGCGTCTTTATCCCCTTCTTCTATGGCCGCGTTAAGATATCCGGCGGCGTTCTCCGAGTCTTTAAGCCATTGAATATGCTCTGCGTGATAGTCGCCTGTTTTTCTTGCCATTGTTACCCCTCCTTCTGCCGTTTCCAGTAAGCCTTTGCCGTCTCAATATCCTTTTGCTGCGTTGACTTGTCGTCACCCATGAGCAGCAGCACAACGGTCTTGCCGCTCATGGCATAGTAAATACGATAACCGGGACCGGGGTCAATCTTCAATTCCCTTACCCCATCTCCTACAGGTCTGACGGTCCCGAAATTGCCTGGTTCGACGCGGTCAAGCCGGGCGCGTATCCGGTACACCTTATGGAAATCAAAGATATTGTCGCAAAGTTTGCCGTCACTTCGGGATAACTCCGGAAGAACTGCGGCTGAAGACCCGTGCTGCCAGGATCGCGGATGTCCGGAGCGTCATCTGCTATCTTGCCGTCCGCCAGACAGGGCTCAGCGGAGCAGAGGTCGGCAGACAGGTAAATCTGCGTCGCCGCCAGCAGAGGGGAAAAGATGGCGAAAAGCAATCCGGAGCTGTTGCGGATAATAGACAAATAAACAACGTCACTTGGCGCTTTCCGGATACCGGCCTACAGGCGCGATTTGCCGCTTTACAATTCCAAAGTACTGGCTTAGAATTGTAACCATGAAAATTAATCGTTTTATTTACAAAGACTTGACAAATGAGATAAGCAAACCATTTATCTCTATCCTCATCGGCCCGAGACAGGTCGGCAAGACATTTCTTATGCGTCAACTGGAAGAGGATTGTCGGCGGAATGGTCTGAAGGCACTATTCTACAATCTGGAGGATCCTGACGACCTGCGCTCTTTCGGAGGCAATGAAGAGCAGCTTATCAGACAACTGAAAAATATAGATGCTGATGTGCTGTTTCTGGATGAGTTCCATTATTTAAAAAACGCCACGCGTATTTTCAAGGTCCTGTACGATTCCGGCATGAAGGTGAAAATATTCGCCTCCGGTTCATCATCAATGGAAATCCACAAACACCTGAAGGAGAGTCTGGCCGGGAGGTTCCGGCTGAGTCTTATTCATCCGCTGTTTGGTAATGAGCTGCGGCAACTGCCCGATTACTCCTTTGAGAACTTTCTGCGCTTCGGCGGTCTTCCGGGCCTGATTCACGAGCAGGGAACGGCGGACAAGATGGCGCTGTTGAAGAATGTGCTCCAGACCTACCTTCTCAAGGATATCAAAGCGCTCATAAAAGAAGAGAACATACGGGCGTTCAACAGCCTGCTTTACAGCCTCGCCCAGAACCAGGGGCAGGTTGTTTCTATCGCCGCCCTGGCGCGGGAGGTGGGTCTCTCCGAACCCGCGATAAAACATCATCTCGAACTCATGGCCCAGACGTATGTCTGCTTCCCGATAGACAGTTACTCCCGCAACATGGCGAATGAACTGAAGAAGGTGAAAAAGTATTATCTGTATGACACCGGGATCAGAAACTGCATCCTGAACGATTATTCTCCTCTGGATGACCACCAGGACAAAGGCGCGATCATCGAATCGTTTGTGGCGCTGGCGGTGATCAAACAGTTGAAGGTGAACATGGATGTCAAGTTCTGGCGGACACGGCAGGGTGACGAGGTGGATTTCATCCTGCTCAAAAACAGGATTCCGGTCCCGGTGGAGGTTAAATACCGGCTTCCCGGACCGGTCATTCCCGACGGGATACGAAAGTTCCTGCAGAAATACCCCGATGCGCCGTTCGCGCTCGTCTTTTCAAAAAATGCGATGGGAGAGGTGGAGTGCGGCGATCGGCCTGTGCGGTTTCTGGAATGGCGCGAGGCTGAGGAGATCGAGTATTTGCGGAGCGTGGAGTGAGGTGACAGGTGGTTGATAAGCGCGGGAATCGGGGTGGACTGGGCGTGTGGACGGGGGACGTTGTTTCCGAGATTGAAACACGTTAGAGTGACAACGGCCTCCGCATCTTCCATATGGTTGAACGACTGATATTATTATGAAGATGAAAAAATTTCAGTGCGGCCGGGCAAGGTCGCGTATTTTAGCGGGTGCGAAGCCCGTCCCGGAAGGCCTAGCCAGCCACCGGGTAGCGAGTCCTTGGACCAATGGGGGTAACCCCTGCGGTTAAGCGTAGGATAGCGAGTCGGCAGGCCGTAAGCCGAAAGGCTGAAGTGATAGAGCCTCGAAAGTTCAGTTGGGAAGGACGACGCGGTTGAAATTGTTGGAAGTCTCCATGGAGCTGGCGTTATGGCGAGTCAGTATCCGCTTCCCCGGGGTCTGAGAGCATGGCATGTCGAATATAGCGAATACGCGGCAACCCGGGAGACCCTAT
>CAZDYX010000467.1:0-2792 GCA_964509775.1 uncultured Desulfobulbia bacterium
TTTATGAGCAGGCCGCAGGGGGTGAAAAAATCAGGGAATTCGGCCGGGCATCGGCCGTGGGCCTAAATATCCGGGAAAATTTCGAGCAGACCAGAGGGTTTGTGGGCCAGGGGGCCTTGACCGAGGACCAATTCCGCCTTATCGAGGGATATTCCCTGGCCGTACTTCGAGACGAGGACCTTTTTAACCGGCGTATCAATCAGGGCCGTATTCGGGACTGCCACGGCGATCTCCATTCCGGTAATATCTGTATACACGATAGTATCTACATCTTCGACTGCATCGAGTTCAATGAGCGCTTACGATATACCGATGTGGCAGGCGACGTGTCCTTCCTGGTCATGGATCTTGACTTCCATGGGTTTCGCGAGCTGTCGCAACGGTTTGTCCAACGATTTGCCCTGGCCTCTCATGATAGCGGGCTTTTTGACGTCCTCAATTTCTACAAATGCTACCGGGCCTATGTACGGGGGAAAATATGCCTTTTTACCGCCCGTGATCCGGAGGTTGATGCCGCAACCAGGGATCGTTGCCTCGCGCAAGCCCGGCGTTATTTTGTTTTGGCGAGCGAATATGCCCGACAACAATAAAATTTACATCTTTTTCGGGCTCATTGCCTCGGGGAAAAGCACAATGGCCAGGGCCTGGGCCGAAAAACAGATTGCAAGCTATTACAACTCGGACCAGGTCAGAAAAGAACTTGCCGGCATCATCCCCCGGACCTCCTGCCGGGAAACTTATACTGCCGGAATTTATTCGGCGGAATTTACCCGCAAGACCTATGAGGCCTTGTGTCAAAGGGCGAAAGAAGATATCATGGCCGCCGGTTCGGTAGTGCTTGACGCCTCCTATCAGAAGAGGAGCGATCGAGACCGGGTGCGGGAAACGGCAAGGGAGGTGGGGGCCACGACCATCTTTATCCTGTGCACCTGTCCGGAGCCTGAACAAAAACGCCGGATGGAGATGCGCATCCTTGATCCGGAAAACATCTCTAACGGCCGTTGGGAGATCTATGTGCAGCAAAAAAAGCGATTCGAGCCGCCGGAAGAAGACGAGGCCGATGTGCTCCTGCTTGACACCCTGGGCCCGCTCCCGGAGGTATTAGTGCGATTGGAAGAAATGATGCAAAAAAAATAGGTGGATAGTCTGTAGGTGTTTAGGTGGATAGGGGGGAATAACCATGCGAGATGAGCTCCTTGCTTCGTTCTTTACGCAGTCCTAACAGACTACAGTCTAAACAACCTAACCAACCTGAATAGTTACAAAATTTGAGGAGAGGATAAGTGTACACCCGAATTTATGTCTTGCGATTTCCTAAGATTATTGTGAATCAGCCGATTATCTGCGAACTCGTGAAGAGTTTTGAAATCGACTTCAATATCCTGAAGGCCACCATCCTTCCCCTGCACGAGGGTTTGATGGTCCTGGAGCTTAGGGGGCCTAAAAAAAATGTTGAGGATGGGCTTAGTTACCTCAAGAATCAGGGGGTCATGGTTGAGGTCATGGCCACCGAGATCCGGCGGGATGATGAAAAGTGCTATCAGTGCGGGGCCTGTACCGGCATATGCCCCACCAAGGCCCTGCATATCCACCGACCTGACATGGCCGTGCTTTTTGACCCAGATGCATGCAGCGGCTGCGGCCTGTGCGTTAACGTCTGCCCGGTACGGGCCATGGAGGTCTCATTAAACGGGGCCACCATCGCCGCCTTTCCGGATTAATACCTGCCTTCATGGACCAGGATGCCTGGCAAAAAAGAGGTATCGGTCATCGTGAACGGCTCCGGGAACGGTTTCTCGCCTATGGTATCGAGGCCTTTACCGATGCCGAGGTCCTTGAGCTGCTCCTCACCATGGGCACCCCGCGCAAAGACTGTAAGGATGCGGCCCGGGCCGCCCTGGACCACTTCGAATCGTTGGCCCGGGTGCTCGAGGCCTCGGTAGAAGAGCTCGGCCGGATCGAGGGGCTGGGACAAAAAAATATCATCGCCTTAAAGTTCATCCATGCCGTGGCCCGACGCTTCCTTGCCGAGCGGATAAAACAGAAAAACTATCTTCGCTCCTCCCGGGACGTTGTCTCGTACCTCCGCCACTTTATGGCGGACATGAAACGCGAGGTCTTTCTGGCCATTTATCTCGATGCCGAACACGGCATCCTTGATACCCAGATCCTTTCCGAGGGAAGTCTCACCACCAATACCGTGTACCCGCGGGAACTGATCAAGGCGGCACTTGACCGGCATGCCGCAGCAATCGTGGTCGCCCACAACCACCCTTCCGGGAACCTGACCCCGTCCCCTGAGGACCGTCGGCTCACCCGCCATCTCTTTATTGCCTGTGCCATGATGGATATCAGGCTTCTTGATCATCTCATCGTCGGCGCCGGCCCGGACCCCTTCAGCTTTGCGGACCAGGGAATCATGACCGAAATCCGGGCGGAATGCGAAAAAATCATCATGGCGCGATAGCCACAGGAACACCACAGCCTCCGCTGTCCAGCTTTCTTCGCCTGGCAGACCCGCACCACCCGGACAACTCTCACTTCTCCACGATCTCCCAATGCCCGACCCGTCGGAGGACACCCTGCTTTCGCAGGTTATCCAGGTATGTCCGTGAGCCAAACTTATATTAGCTGCTCCACCAGAGGTCGGATACGCACCCCCCGCCCCAAGAACAAACTTGTCCTTCAAATTCGGCGTGCCATTCGACCCATCACACAACGCCCACCCTGCAACTACCGCAATCGGGCTTGCCGACCCGGCATCCCATTTCTCCGACCATAGCAAATTCCCA
>CAZDYX010000468.1:0-2775 GCA_964509775.1 uncultured Desulfobulbia bacterium
AGGTTGCCCCACACCTTCCGCAATGGCGAACACTGACACTGCTAGGGACTTCCTTCCCACCCTCAATGGCTGAAATCAGGGGAAGCCCGGCAACAATCTCGAGATGGGAATGGATCCTATACAAAAAACTTTCCAGGAGGTTGCGCAAGGCTGAGGTCCGGTTGCCGACGTTTGGGGATTACGGCATTAACCATCCCGACCTCCTCGCACTCGACATGCATATTTTGAAACCCTCCGCGACCATTCGATACACAACGGATGAGGGCTGGTTCATCGTCAAGGGAACAAATGTGCGCGAAAACGGCTTCCAGCAATATCGCAAGCACTGTCAGACAGTGATGGCTTCTGCGGTTTACATGGGGGCGGGGTTTTCTGAAGGGGACAGATGCATCTCCGAATGCGCTGCCGGTTCCACCGGAACAGGCAACCTAACTACCTGGCGCAAGGTCGGGACAAACCATCACATCGAAAAAACCGTTCGGGACATCTCCAACTTATTCGATTTTTCAGCCGCACCCTGACCACGTCACGGAGTTCGCGTGCATCCAGGATATCGACCAATTCACGGTACAGAACCGAACGTTTTTTTTTGAGAACCCGTCCAGAAGTCCCTCGTTTTGCGAGTTCTTCTTCGGCTTCATTCCGCCACAAGAGTTGGGCCACAGCGAACTCATCCGGTGATGGATTCAACGCTGCACGCCGAACGGTCTCGAAGTGGATAGCCCCACGTTGTCCTTCCATAGCAGCCGTGATGCCCCACCAACAAGGGATCATCTTCTGCACATTTTTCAAGTGTCGTAGTGCAAGGACCACGGTTGCCCGGTCAAACACGGCGTTGTACGTATTGACCTGTTCGGCCAGTCGGTGTAAGGAATCGTCGTTGCTTTTTATCTCATAGCCGATGAGGTGGCTATTGATAACTGCGATGTCGGCCTTGCACCTCCCGTGTTTCAGGCCCAGTTCATCAACGACAAGCGTGTTGGGGGCCGCATGGAGTCTGCGCAGCTTCTTGTGGTGGAAGCATGAGCGTATCTGTGCATCATTCATGGCGCGGGTCCTGGTCGGTTATGGTAATTTAAGATGCCCTTGGTTGCCGTTCAACCCCCGAAAGTGATAACTTGAAATCAAACATATCCGCGTACGCTTACTGATGCAACAAATATTGGGGGGTCCTCAAGGGAAAGAGTGGATGTCCGTAAATAATAAGAAACTCCTCGCCTCGGTTGAGTGATATTTCGTAGTACCGGGACCAATTTACTTTTATTAAGGTGACTGGCTGCCGGAATTTCACCAATGCCGATTTCTTTGCCGCGGGTCTTGCGCCCTTGGCCCCGGAAAGAGAGCTGGCAACTCGCAAAAACAAGGCAATTGAAATGGACAAGAAAAAAGAACGACGCTCGCAGTCATCCCAATCAACTGAAATTTGCGGCAATAAACACACGGAGACGTAACCATGAAAAAAACTGCACAGCCTGACCTCAAGGCGGCAGGGGGTGTAAGGAAATGGGAATTCGGAAAATTTCAGCAGATCGGGAAACGGATGTTGCTGGTTCTCTTTTTACTGATGCTTCTTTCCTGCATGTTTGGAGGGATCTGGCCCGCTGTCTGGTTTACCCAGTACGCCCGCTCGTGGGTGGTAAGTCCTTTAGACTGGACCTTGGTGATCGTCGTTGACATCCTTCTTTTCGGACTAGGTTATCTGGCAACGCTCCTTCTCTGGCGCATCATTATCCCACCGCCCAAGGAGGGTTTCTATCGATTCCGCAATGATGGCAAACCAACGCGAGAGATAGTAATCTTCATGCTGAACATTCAGCTTACGCGCTTGCGCTACGGAACACCGTGGTCCAGCACCCTCATTCACACCCTTTCCCACTTGCCGGTCATCAATGGTATCTATCGCCGGCTTTTCTGTCCGAACCTGCACTCGGTAACGATGGGTGATTCCAATGTATTTGTGGATCCGTACCTGATGCATATACACCCCACCGTACAACTGGCCTCTGGTGGCAGATTCGGTTGCCATCTTTTCGATCATCGCGGCCTGTATATCAAACGCCTCGTTATCGAGGAACATGCCTTGATCGGACCTGAAGTGCTTTTGGGGCCAGGTGTACACATCGGACACCACTCTATCGTAGAAGGCTGTTCCGCTGTTGCGCCCGGCACACACATTCCCCCCTATGAACAGTGGGGAGGTAGACCTGCCTGCAAGGTCCAAGACATCAAACGTCCGACAGGAGAGAGATCTATAAAGACGGCATCCGCCTTAGGATAATAACCCCATTGTTTCCGCCAAAACCGAAAGAATTTGACATGATGATGTTCAGTTGAGACCTTATTGCCTGGTTCGGGACATAGTAAAGATCGCACTCGGGATCGGGTTCGGTATAGTTGATTGTCGGCGGAATGATGTTGTCTCTAAGCATTAAACAGCATGCTGCAAGTTCAATCGCACCGGCGGCCCCCATGGCATGCCCGGTCATGGACTTTATTGAGCTCACCGGAATTTTATAGGCACGCTCGCCGAACACCTTTTTTATGGCAGCAGTCTCTATGCAATCATTCATCTTGGTGGCTGTACCATGTGCATTTATATAGTCAATGTCGCTGGCTGTTAAGTCGGCATCCTTCAGTGCCCTCTTAATAGCCGTAGCCTGACCATCTACATTGGGGGCCGTAATATGGCATGCATCATACGAGGTGGCAAAACCAACAATCTCCCCATAAATTGACGCACCCCTCGACAAGGCATGATCAAGTTCTTCGAGGATA
>CAZDYX010000469.1:0-2772 GCA_964509775.1 uncultured Desulfobulbia bacterium
ACTGGCAGGTATTGCCGGATTTTTTAAAAAAGGGCGAAAGCAGCGGTTATCAGCCAAATCTTGAGCCCTCTTCGGCACCAATGGCAATAGTGTTTTTCCGGAAAAGCGAAAAGGGAAATCACGCCCAAGCTGTAATGGATTGTAATCAATAGGTATTTGGGCAATAGTCGGTTTCCGAATATCAGAAAATCAGTTCGGAATTACGGAAAAAACAAAACCGACTCCATGGAATTTACTACTGAAGGAGATATCACAACACCGATTGTGGTACCAGTGGACAGAACATAGCAACTCTAACCTATCGAGCCAAATCCAGCCGTGCGCCCACCGTTTGTACGGTGTCATAATCAAGGAAGGAGATTCCGAGCAGATAGCGGGGACGATCTACCCTATGAGCTGACCACCGTATCTCGCCACGGTGCACACCTGCATCAGAACCGGCCTCGTCCTTAAATATAAAGGAAACAGCCTGATTTACCGGCAGTACGGCATCAGTCTCCACGCCCAGGCCCCCAAGGCTTATATCGAAGGTAACGGCATAATCATCCAGGACTTTCAAGGAATCTTCCTCTGCCGGATCTTTAATGCCAAGGGTGACAGGAATGTGCTTGACCTGTCTTGGATAACGCCTGCGGTCGTCAGGGGTCAAAATATTTCGGTCTTTCACCTCTTGAAGAAATGATGTGCAGCCCTTTTGATAGTGAGGGCAGGAAATAAATTCTCCGGTGGCGCAATAAAACCTTACATGGTCTGATGCAGGGATGTATACTCCCGCCCTTCTCATCAGACAGGTTTGATGCTGCACATCCAAAAAGGCACAATACCGTTGCACGAAAAAACTCCCTCACAACCATGGGTCATTTAACAACTGATGAACTCAGGATATTATCGCAAAAATATGCAAAAAACATTCCATGTACTTCTATATTAGCAACCGAAGATATGGTCAAGAGAAAATTTAAAAAAATCAACGCCTAAAAACACCCCTCTATTTCTTGCCATTTCTTCTCAAGGCGTTTCGCCGAAACAGGGAAGGCGGTCTTGAGCTCCTGGGCAAAGAGGGAGATCTTGTATTCCTCCAGCATCTCGGCATACTCCGAAACAAGCCCGGCCTTTTTTGGGGAGGAAAATCTCATTCCCTGGATTTTTCCGAGACGCTGCTCATAAGGGAGCACCTGAGCCGCCTTGGCCTCATCCTTGGCCGGCGAGAGATAAGCCCGTTCCATCCTGATCTTGAGGGCCCGCAGGTAGCGGCGCACTTTATCAAGATGACGTACGGTCAAGGTCTTGAAAAAATTTCCAGGCAGCAACCGTTCAAGCTCCAACCGGAGGCCGGCATAAGGTATCTCTGACCCAGTACCTTCACCCTTACTTAAGAGATCAAGGATCCCCCTCCGTTCCTGCAGGACCTCAATGATCTTAGGCATGATTTGCAGGGCAAGTGAGGATATTCTACCTCCCTTCAGGAACTCAATCCTTGCCAGAAACCGGGCTCGATCAGGCAAAGTTTCCTCCCTCGTCCCAAAAATCTCCTCCAGGATAAAATTCAAGAACCCCTCATTGACCTTCTTGTAATCTCCCAACCCTTCATAGAGGGGCCATTGTTTTTTGTCAAGGACGATATCCTTCTTGAGGATTTTAATCTCATTCCGGAAGGCAATACATAAAAGTCGGAAGAACCCTTCTTGGCAGGACCTTGCCCTTTCTTCCTCATTCTGAAACAGCCTGACAGCAACACGGCCATCCCCTTCTATTGCCAATCCCGGGTAGGCATAACCCGGAAGACGATATTGCGTCTGGGGGAGCAAAATATTTGACGGCAAGTCTTCAAAATCCCAGGAGACAAGCCCGTGCCTTTCCCATTTTGCCCTCAGGGAGACAAGCCGCTCGTCCTCCCCGCCAACAGGCGAAAGAAGAACAAGTTGGGCAAAATCCCGGGTGACGAGGATTTCATTTCCTGCCTGGTCAACCACCTGAAAACGCATTTTCAAATAGGGGGGAAGGGATTCGACCGGCCATTGGTCCACGGGAACTCTGATCTGGAAATGTTTAAAAATTGCACCGTTGAGGGCGGTATAGAGCGAGCCCTCATACATGGGTAGATCAGACCAGATTCGTCCTACGGTTTCAGAGATGGGGACAAGGGATTTTCGCACGGCCTTGGGCAGGCCCTTAAGGAGAAAGGCCACCTTGTCCTCAAGAAGACCGGGGACCAGCCATTCAAAAAGATCAGGCGATGACTTAGTTGCAAGCTCAAGAGGAATGGTGATAGTAACCCCATCATCTTCGGCGGCCGGGTCAAACGTGTAGGATAGGGGAAGTACAATCTCCCCGACCTTCAAGGAGTCAGGATACCGTTGTATGGCATCATGCGCCGGCTGATAGCGGGCGATTTCCTCCTTTCGCATCCGCAACTGCTCGTCCCCTCCCCTTTCCTTAAGCATCCGGTCCAACGAGGCCTGATCCCAGACATCGCCGAGCCGTTGGTCATAAAAACCAAAGAGGGTGTGGTCATCGACCAGGATATTCCGGCATCGGGCCCGGTTTTCAAGATCGGCAAGATGGTCGATCAGTTCCAGGTTATGTTCAAGAAATCCATATTTGCCTTTCAGTTCACCCTCTATCAGGGCGGACCGGATAAAGATATCCCGTGCCTCCTGTTGGTTGATGCGGCCATAATTGACGGTCCTCGCCGGCACAATGACCAGGCCAAAGAGGGTAACCTTTTCAATGGCCTTCACCTGGCCATGTCTTTTTTCCCAGTGCGGATCA
>CAZDYX010000470.1:0-2768 GCA_964509775.1 uncultured Desulfobulbia bacterium
CAAAGAGTTTATCGAAGCCGAAATGCTCGAGAAAATAAAAGAACTCATCAAAGAGGCCGGCCTCTCCCAAACCATACACTTCGGGAATATCCTTTCCCGTTGCAAGGTCTGTGGCAATGCCAACCTGATCCCGCTTGGCGGTATGCCAGGCGAGGCGGTCGGCAATATTCTGGGAGGCATTAAGGTGGATGTCCATGTCAGCGAAGATACCATGGACGTCGGTGGAAGTCAAATTGCCAACAACGCTAACTAGTTGAATTTACGTATAAAAATGGCTGTCCAGGATGGCCTGTAAGCCGTTTGGCGTAAGGTTGACGGGAAGGGGTGTGTCAAGGGTGGCGCTGGCGCAACAGGAGGGCTGCCAGGGCCATTAAAGGTGCTGTTTTGAGGGCTTGCTAAAAAAACAGTCCGGTTCAAAAAATTTTTTACGCTCTCAGAAAAAATGTGGTCAGTGTAAAAAAACTTGGCGTCCTCGCAACCTTATGTCAAATATCCAGGTGCAATTAACTCATGCCCTGCTGTCAGTGTGATTACCCCTTCCTTTTCAGGCTCATCTAACACCACTGCCAAAAAAATGTTTGTATCCGCAACTATTTTCATAAGTACAATTGTACCTTTTAAAATATTTTTTTAGTCAAACAAATACACCCACGGAATTCTCTTTCAATAACTCCATCATGATATAACGCTTCTACTGTCTGTGACATTCGCTTCCATCACGTAGTGGGTTAGGTAGCACTTCGATTTTTCTGGGCAGTGCCATGCCACAATTCAAACATCAGCATCTCCCAAAGGATCGTAGCGTAATTCCCAGTCCCTGCTTGGTGAAGATCCCAGATTTTTTTTACTTCGCTCATCTTGAACACCTGCCCGAGCCCTGCCCCATTCGCAAATAAATTCCGGAAGGCAAACTCCCTCAACTCCCCTCGCAACCAGTCGGCGAGCGGCACGCTGAATCCCATTTTTTTTCGGTACATGATCTCGGGAGGAAGAATTTTTTTAAACGACTCCTTCAGGATATATTTTTTTTCACCTTTATTATACTTCAATGCTGACGGAATACGGGCTGCAAACTCGATGACCTTGTGGTCAAGGAGGGGAGCCCGAACCTCCAGGGAGTTGGCCATGCTCATCCGGTCGACCTTTACAAGGATATCTCCTGGCAGATAGGTTTTCAAGTCCACATACAGGATCCGGGAGAAATGATCATCCGTATCGGCCTTATTGTAGTAATAGCGGGTAATCTCCGAAGGGTCGTATCCAGCGGTTTCCCGCTTGACCTCTTCGGTAACCATTTGGCTCCATAATCCATCGGCAAACTCCGTATTGGTGAGATAAAAGCCGTAGTCAGCCTCGTGGCTCAAGGTATTGAGAAGCGTGCTCCCTTTCCGGCAAAGATGGCTACGCCCCCGTGCCAGAATACGAGATAAAGACGGAAACAGCGACTTGCGGATGAACCCTGGGATTGCCTGCCGGAAGCGGTTTTCAATGACGTCGAGATGATATTTTTCGTAGCCGGCAAAGTTTTCGTCACCGCCGTCACCTGCTAGGGCCACGGTCACCTTTTGCCGTGCCAGCTTCGAGACATAGTAGGTGGGCACGGAGGAGGAGTCGGCAAAGGGCTCGCCAAAATGGCGCACCAGGGTTGGCAGCACCTCTTCCGCATTTTGCCGGACAATAAACTCATGGTGGTCGGTATGAAAGCGATCGGCAACGAGGCGGGCGAACTTGATTTCATCGAACCGCTCCGAATCAAAGCCGATGGAACAGGTGGTGACCGGTTGGGATTGCTGTTGCGCCATGAGCGCCACCACGGCGCTGGAATCGATGCCGCCGCTTAGAAACGCCCCCAGGGGGACATCGCTGATCTGCCGGATGCGCACGCTTTCGGTTATGAGCGAGAGCAGTTCCTCGGCCAGTTCCGCCTCACTGGCTTGTCTAACAGGGGAAAAGGATACATCCCAATACTGCTTTTTCCTTATTCCGTTCGCCGAACAGACTAGGAGATGACCGGGCTCCAGTTTGAAAATATCCTGGTAAATGGTTTTCGGGTCCGGCACGTAGAGGTACTTGAAATAATCCGCCACGGCCAGATAGTTGAGCCTCGGACGTACCTGAGGGTCGAGCAGGATGCAGTGAAGTTCCGAGGCGAAGATCAGACTCTTGCCGTCAAAGGCGTAATAGAGCGGTTTTTTCCCGATCCGGTCGCGGGCGAGCAGCAGGCTTTTCCGCCGGTTATCCCAGATGGCAAAGGCAAACATGCCGCGCAGGTGCAGGATACAGTCCTCCGCGTATTCCTGGTAGAGAGAGAGAATCACTTCCGTGTCGCAGGTGCTTTTGAAATGATAGCCTTTTTGTTCGAGGTCCTTGCGCAGTTCAAGGAAATTGTAGATCTCGCCGTTATAAGTGATCCGGACCGCTTCGTCCGGCGTGGCCATGGGCTGGTGACCAAGCGGGGACAGATCGAGAATGCTGAGGCGTCGATGGCCCAGGCCAATTGATCCTTCAACATGAACCCCTCCGTCATCCGGCCCCCGATGAATCATGGCCTGGCACATCCGTTCGATCAGCTCCGCGGAAACCGGTTCGCCTGTGAGATTATATTTTCCCGCTATGCCGCACATAAACTCACCCCACCTTTGTTACGCCATGAAGACGAGCAAGTTTTTTGTCAAGTGAACTATTTACACCAAACCATTTATCCACTTAACATGATGATTTAATGTCGAATATCGAACAGGGAATGTCGAATTATGAAGTCTTGTTCT
>CAZDYX010000471.1:0-2757 GCA_964509775.1 uncultured Desulfobulbia bacterium
GCCTGCGGTTTTGCTCAATCGCTGCAACCAAATCTGACCCAAATCTGAGCGCAATCTTGTCAAGTTAATTTTTGAACAGGTCCTTACCGGCAGGTTCCTGGATTTCCGCATCTATCCCTTTTCTTTTTCCGAATTCCTGCGGGCCAGGGAGTTTGCGGTCGATAAGGAAGCACTTGGCCAGAGGGAACGGCAGGGTGTGCTCCTCGCCCATCTAGACGAGTACATGCGGCATGGCGGGTATCCCGAGGTGGTGGTGCACGGCGTGGGGGCGGCGAGCTATCTTTCGACCCTGTTCGAGAGCATTCTTTTCAAGGACATCGTTAAGCGCTACGGGGTGCGCTACGCAGCCAAGCTTCACGACCTGGGCAGGTACCTGATGACCAACCATGGCCGGGAATATTCCTTCACCGCCGTGAAAAAGGCCCTTGATTTCCGGAGCGTCCACACGGTAGAAAATTACATCGGGTATCTCGACGAGGCCTTCTTGTTGTTTTGTGTCAGGCGTTTCTCGTATAAGGCCAAGGAGCAGACGAAGGCCCCGCGTAAGGCCTATCCCTATGACCTGGGCTTGGTCAATGCGGTCCGGTTCAAGACTGGCAGCGATGCCGGGCGGCTGTTGGAAGGCTTGGTCGCCATCGAACTTTTGCGACGGAAGGAAGAATTTTTTTCACATAAGGATGTATCCGGTAAGGATGTGGATTTCGTGATCCGGCGCGATGGCCGGACCTCCCAGCTCATCCAGGCCTGTTACGACCTCGCTGACGCCGGAACCAGGAGGCGAGAACTGCAAGCCCTGACCAAGGCCGCGGTGAATCTGGGGTGTGACTCCCTGGTCATTCTTACCTGGGATACCGAAGGGGACGAGGTGTTAGCCGGCCGAAGTGTGCAATTGCGGCCCGTGTGGAAGTGGCTGCTCGGCTGGGAAGGGGTGTTTGTTTAAGATCCTGTCTGAAAATAAGGTCCCCCCGGAACTCGGGGCAAAGGACCTCGAACCCTTTCGCCTCCTGCTTGAAGAGCGCCTCAATGCCCTTTATCGAGTGGCCTGGGCCCTCTTAGGCCGGAACGGTCATGTCTGATTCCGGCCTTGATCATTGTTTCGGCCAGTACCCATTACGATATTCACCATTAAACCGCAACGCGGTTTTGTAACAAAGCCCAAGGTTGGCGCACCGCGCCTACCTTGGGATATCAATCGAGCCAACCATCTACCCCAACGGGGTTGTGTCCGGATGGGAGCACGAATTACGAAAAGGGACACAACCCCGTTGGGGTTGGATTCGGGGGGGGGCATGTTACCCAGGGTAGCGCCTTTGGCGCCAACCCTGGGCTGAAAGACGGAATCCCGTTGGGATTCTCACAACCCGCTATTTTGGGCCTTGTTCATTGTTTCGGCCAGTGCCAATTACGAGTTATTAGTTTTAAGACTTATACGTCGGCCCAAACAATGATCAAGACCAATTCCGGCCTTGATCATATCGTTTCGTCCAAATTCCCCCTCGCCCCCCTTTTTAAGGTGGGGAACCTTTTGTGGTGTGATTCGGCAATGGGGTTGTTAATCCGAGTTGACCAAAATAGAGGCCCTTGCTAGAATAGCCTCACGCTTGGAAGGTGGCGGCAGCTACGTCGTAGCAGATTACATGCCGGGAATATGAATGGGACAGAAGTCATGGTCGAGGAAACAAGTTCTTCTCAGGAGAAGCCAGTCGAGGTTGATCTCGATAAGGTTACAGATGAGTATACGGCGCAGCAGATGACAGACGTCAGGGAGTTGTTTGAATGGTTGCGATCCCAGATGCAGTAGCCCTAATCGTCAGGCGGTTCCTGGCCGCAGTTCAGCAACGACAACGAATCGAGGCTGCTTATCTGTATGGCTCCCAAATCAAGGGTACGGCCTCGCAATGGAGTGACATCGACTTGGCTGTTATATCGCCGGACTTCTCTTCTGACTCTTTTCAGGAACGACTCGCCTTGATGCGCCTGGCGGCTCAAATTGATGATCGTATTGAACCGCACCCCTTCACACCGCAGGACTTTAATGCCGGTAATCCCCTTGCCAGTGAGATTCAACGAACCGGAGTGCGAGTGGCGTAAATAAGATGGCATCCCCGCAGCAAGACAGCCGCTATTCCAGTTCGGAAAAGGCCCTGCGCTACCAAGAAACCATCGTTTCCGGCCATCCCTTTCAAAGACTTGCCCAGTTCCTTGAATTGGCTGCCGTAAGCCGCGCCCTGCAGGAGGTATCAGGACTAAGCGTCCTTGATGCACCGTGCGGTACCGGTCGGATCGACCCCGTGCTCCGACAAAGGTTTACCCATATTACCGGCCTTGATGCCTCGGAAAGCATGCTTGCGGTCTATCTGCAGGGCATGCCGGGCCGGCAGGCGGTGTTGGCAAGCATCTTTGACCTGCCCTTTAGCGAAAACCATTTCGACTGGATGGTCTGCCACCGTTTTTTTCACCACCTGAAACATGACAGCGACCGCATCAGGCTGCTCGCGAGCCTTTGTCGTGTAGCCCGGCAAGGCGTAGTCTTTTATGCCTGGATCAATAACCCCTTACGCCGGCGCACGAGCTCCCGGCGCCAGAGTCTGCCCCTTGACCATGTTCGTTCGCTCATCAAGGAGGCCGGGCTCCATTTTGAGTCCTGCCATTATTCCTGCTGGCCTTTTCAGATCAAGGCGATCCTGGTATGTACCAAACAGGGGCATGGTTCAATAGGTTCCACGTTCAAGGTTCCAGGTTTAGAGGATGGTGGCT
>CAZDYX010000472.1:0-1412 GCA_964509775.1 uncultured Desulfobulbia bacterium
AAGGCCGAAAAGACTTCTCCGGATGGGTGATATAAGAGTATCTTTTATGACCCAATGGGCGAGACGGGCAACGGAACCTTGCGGGTTTACAGGGTGCCCACCCCTGGGTTAAATGGGTAATAAAAAATCATCGACCGGTTTTGAGCCTTGGCTCTACCTGTTCCTTAATCGGCAGTCAACGCGAGAAGAAGTCATGAAAACAGCCCTGTATATGAGATGCTCAACCGACATGCAGGAGATGTCTATTCCGGATCAACGGAAAATTCTCCGGAAATATTGTCGAGAAAAGGGCTATGAAATTGTCGAGGAATTCGTTGACGACGGCATTTCCGGAACAACCTTCGACAAGCGGCCGGGGGCGATGCGGTTATTTCAGAAGGCCCAGGCTGGCAGACATGATTTTTCGCGGATCGTGATCTTGAACGAATCTCGCTTTGGCCGGGTCCCGAACACGAAAGAGACCATTCATTACGAGTTCATCTTGGAGAGGGCGGGCGTTGTTGTCGAGTATGCCCAGAGTGAAAGCAACCTTCCTGGGACGCCTGGCCTCATCATGAGGGCCATGAAATACGAACAGGCTGCCGAGTTCAGCAAGCAGCTTTCAAGAGACGTGATCCGCGGCCAGGTCACGGCAGCGACCAAGGGATATTCCACTGGTGGGTTTCCTCCTTTGGGATACTCCCGCATGGTTTGTGACGAAAACGGAAAGGAGCTTTATATCTTAGAGCCGGGCCAGAGGAAAGGGATTAAAAACCACTGGGTAAAGTGGGTCCCCGGCGATCCGCGGGACGTAGCCCTGGTGAATCGGATTTTCACCCTCTATGCCGAGGGGAGCAAGGGGATTCGGGCCATTGGCCAAGTCCTCAATCGTGAGAAAATACCCTCCCCGAAAGGGAAGCTATGGGGGCCTGACACCATAATTTCTATCCTTGGAAACCGTGCCTACATCGGTGAGCGACTTTATGGGGGACGCTGGGCCAGGAAGATATCTGAATCCGATAAGGTCGTTGCTCAGGGCGCCCACGACCCCATCGTGTCCCGAGAGCTCTTCGAGAAGGCTCAGGCATGCAGGAAGTCACGAGAGATCGGGCGCTGCAATGGCATGAGAACGGATTATCTGCTATCGGGCAAGATCATCTGCCTGGACTGCGGGTATAAGTTTCTGGGCCGCAAGGTGACAAACAACGAAGGACGCGTCTATCACTATTACCTGGATGCGGGCTTTCAGACTTACGGCATATGCCCATCCCTTAGAATCCAAAAAAACACACAGGGTGATGTCCTTGGGATCGAGGACTTTGTCATAGCTGAGATAGGGAAGATGCTCGACAACGAGCGGTACGTGGAGCGGTTTAAGAAGCACCTCAAGGAGACCCTGCTTGGTCTCGAACATGAAACCGAGAGTGCCTATC
>CAZDYX010000472.1:1422-2753 GCA_964509775.1 uncultured Desulfobulbia bacterium
GGGAAACGATCCTCGTGAAAGAGATCGAGAGCATCATCGACGAACTTTTGGAGGTGAAGTCCGACGCCCTGAGGCAGAGGTTGATGAAGCGGGAAGAGGAGCTGAAAGGGTTACGCAAGGAGATCGGAAAGTACGAGAGCATCAAGAAACAGCCAAGCAAGGTTCTGCTTTTGGTCAACGAGTATGCCCAGGTCTTGAAGAACGTTGGAGTGGTGCTTAAAAAACGTGATCCCGGAGAGCAGAAGACGGCAATCGGCTACTTTTTGGACAGGATTGAGGTCATAAGAGCAGACGGCGTTGCCCGCTGCTACTTCTATGACGTTCCCCGTCCGAGGGAGATTGATTACCTTCTTCCGGCGAGACCCCGGGATCGTGTATGTCAAGTTGGTGCCGGAGGTCGGAATCGAACCGACATGGGCTTGCGCCCGCGGGATTTTGAGTCCCGTGCGTCTACCTATTTCACCACTCCGGCTTTCTTTTAACTTACCGGGCAAATATAGAGGCCTAACCAGGCGGTGTCAAGTGGAAAACAGGTAACCTCCCGAAACCGGCCCACCATCGTTCCACCATCCGTCCTGAGTCGTTCAACCGCATTTCGCCATCCACGATTTCGCCAAAGAGGCACGCCCGGTCCTGGGTGCAGATCGTCACGAAATACGCCCCAGCCTGCGAATAATCGTAACCCTGCGGGCGGATGGAACGGCGGTGTTTCTGACTGTAAGTCATAACCCCCGCTCCTTCTGTAGGGGCATATGGTCATGTGCCCCTACCGCATCCTTCACCCGCAGCTCGCCGGAGATGAGTCTGGGCAGCAGCGTGTCGCGCAGGGCGGCGAGGGTGCGGGATTCAAACAGTCCGGCCCGGATCCGCTCCATACTCGGGCCAACGCGGGTTTCGAAGGCCTCAATCACCTCGGCTGAAGGCGCCGCAACCGATACGCCAGCTAGCGTATCGCGCGTGATCGTGTCGAACATTGAACCGTGCGCGTGCTGCCGTAGGCTGGCAACCAGCTCTCGCGTTGCGAAGTACATGAAGAACCCGCTCCTATCCTGCTTGCCCCGAAGGCCATAGCACGATTGGTTCATGGCCATCGGTACGCCTACGAGCGCGATTCGTCCAACCGTACCCCAGGCGGAGATGATCGTTGTGCCGACCGGAAGAATCCGGGTTGATGAGTCCTCGACTCCTTCTCGGGTGATCCTCTTCGCCGTATCCACGACCCACACGTCTGCGCCGTCCGGAGCATCCACAATAGAGAACCAAGGGATATCGCCATCCCAATATTCGGGCACCGAGGTCTTCGGCGTACCGCCACCGATGATGTCGACAAT
>CAZDYX010000473.1:0-2749 GCA_964509775.1 uncultured Desulfobulbia bacterium
TCTGAATTCTGACTCCTGACTTCTGGATTCCATTTTCATTGTTCGTTGTGCCCTCGGGGCATGGGGGTTCGAGCGAAATGGAGAAACGTTTCAACACAGCCGAACATTCCGTAATACGATTAAAAAATTTATCACACTTTATCCGCCAAACGTTTGCCTGTCAAGTATTTTATCCATAAGTGTCTATTGGCGTAAGGGATCTCGGCCGCGGCTATTTCGTCATTAATGGTCAGTGATGTCCTCCAACCCAGTATTGTCCGATTAGGAAATTGCGTTGTCCATCAACATGTCAAATCTTGCGGGATAATTTTATACAACCTGCCTTGAAGAGCCTTTCCCGGCGGCGAGAACGGGTCTAAACGTCTGAGCGCCTGGCCTTGGTCGCTCATTTCGGCCATCCCTGGTGGGCAAGGCCCACCCTACAAGACTTACGATCGTCAGGCGTTGTCCCCGATTCCGGCCACAGCCCTCACCCAGGCGGGGAACTGGGCCGCCATGCGCGCCAGCCGGCGCTGATCGATGAGGTGTATGTTCAGTTCGTCGCGAAAGGGCAGATGACCCCGCAGATAAATGATGTCCAGGAAGGCCTTCTCCGCCGTTGCCATGGAAAACTCGCCGGGACCGCGCTCAAACCCCCAGAACAGCTCAGGCTTGATGCGGGAAAACTCAATGGACGTCCGGTCTTCCGGCAGAAAAACAACATTGCGTTTCCCGACTGCGGCGGCAAGAGTGATAACGGTGCAGACCGATGGGAACTGATCAAGCACGCCGTGGTGATTTAGCGCCCATTCGCAGGAAATATAGGCCGGCGGCCGCAGGAAAGAGGCCACTTCCTCTACGCTTGGCTTGACTCCGATGATGGCGCATTTCCACACGTTCATGTAAACCCCGCGCATAATGCGGATGACCCGCTTGCGGCGGGCGGCCCGGTTAAGAAAAAGCGACGGAGTAGGCGAAAGTTTCTCCACGTCCGCCGTTCTGAACAGGACCGGCAGGAACGTAAGGATCTCCTCAGCCCGATGGCGCTGGTTGTTCGTCTTCGGAGGTGATTGCATCGGGGATACCAGCGAAAAGCTCCTGAACCGTTTCGAGTATCGGCCTGAACGCCTCGCGTCGCAGGGCGGCCAGGCTATCCGGGTGCACGAAGCGCTGCAGGTCTTCTTCCATGGCGGCAATGATCGTCTCCCGCAGGGCCTCCTGTTTCCGGCACTGGGCCAATTCCTCCGGGTTCCTCCGGAGAACAAACGGATACATGGCCAATTTCCGCCGGAGGAGCCGATATGACGGAGCGACACCAAGCGAGTGGTGGAGAAACCAGAGATCCCAGAAATCACGCCCTTTCATCCAGGGCCTTTCCATGATGGCCCGTAGTTTGCCGGCCAGGATCTCCGTTGGTGTTTCCACCTGGATGATCGCGCTTGGCGAGACACACTGATAGATGCCGTTTGCAATCCTGGGGGCTACCGACGGCAGCGTGGAAAAAATCATCCGCTCGTAGTCCGGACATGCGGCGGAGACAATCCGTTGAAATTCCATCTTGATCTGAATTTTTCCCCGACCGCCAGCGGGCGCAAATTTCGTCCAGACCGTACAAAGAAGCTCCTCCCGGCACTTTTCGGTTTCAATCTCAAGCTTGCCCGCCCCCAAATTTGCCAGAAATCCCTTTTGCATGGATGTTCTGGCCTTGCGGAGCAAGAGGAGGATGTCAGCGCCTTCAAGCGTGGTTTCGAAATTCAGATCCTCGGAAAAGCGGCTGCCGCCGCAACACCAGCGGAGCGCGGTGCCGCCCTGAAAAAAAACCCCGGCGCTTTCCCGAACACCAAAGAGACTTTCTATAAGCACCAGTTGTGCGGTTTCCGCCTTCGAAATAGAGGCGGGATTCCATAACTTCATAATTACATTATTTATCATTAATGATAAATAATGAAAACAAAAATCTCTGCGGTCCATCCATCCGATTCATAAAAATTTCGCCGCCCGGAAAAATTTGCCCGATGAGCCCCTACCACGGTTTTTGGGACCTCCCCATCCCCTCTTTCACAAACTGCTATCAAAAAAAGTGATAGGCCATATCGTTTTCATTGAGATTATCGATTGGACTAGATTCCCTAACCCCTATAATTTGCAAAAAAATCCCATCAACAACTTTCCCGGGATATGGTAGATTGGCAACTTCGTTTTCCTCTCCCCTCCGGATAGGAGATTATCAACCTTCATCGCTCTTTTAAGGATATAATCCTCTTATGGATACCCATCGCCTCAAGATCTTCGTCTCCGTGTTTAAAAACCGGAGTTTTTCCCGGGCATCGGAACAACTTCACTTAAGTCAGCCCACCATAAGCGAACATATAAAAAGCCTTGAAGAGACCCTCGGGACAAAACTCTTTGACCGGCTCGGCCGTGGTATCCTGCCCACGCCGCAGGCGACCCTCATCTATCAGCATGCCGTCGATGTCCTTGAAAAAATTGAAGGCATAAAGACACTCCTTGACTCTGCGGGCACGGAACCAAGGGGGGAACTTATAATCGGGGCCAGCTCCATCCCGGGTACCTACATCCTGCCCCAGGCCGCCTGTCGTTTCCGGGAACTCTACCCACAGGTTTCCTTTACGGTGGTTATTGAAGATTCCGGCCGTATCAGCCGCATGGTCAGTGAGCACGAACTCCTTCTTGGCTTTGTAGGGGCAAGGATGTCGGAACGGGGTCTTCTTTATCAGCCCTTTATAAGGGACGAACTTTTACTGGTGGC
>CAZDYX010000474.1:0-2740 GCA_964509775.1 uncultured Desulfobulbia bacterium
TTTGCCTGTTTTTGTTATAGCCTGCATGATATTGATTAACCACCATGCCCCGAGGGCACAACATACAATGAAAGTCCTCATTGAAGAGTACTTTCATTTAAAAGGTTCATTATCCGCTCTTTTATCCAATTTGAGGTAACATATGTTAACTATCCAATCCTTTGTCATGAATCTACCCACCCGGATCCAATTCGGGATCAACTCCATAACCGGTCTGGGTGAGCAAGTCAAAAATTGCGGCGGCACCAAGGTCTTCCTGGCTGCCGATCCCGGCCTGGAATCCGCCGGGGTCCTGGAAAAAATAGTTGGCGCATTAACCGCAGCGCACCTTCCCTATGAACTCTATACCGCGATTGTTCCCGAACCCGGCCTGGAATTGGCGGACCGGGGGGCCAGTCTGGCAAAGGCCGCAGGCTGCGACTGCGTAGTGGGCGCAGGCGGCGGTTCAGCCATGGATGTGGCCAAGGCAGTGAGCATCCTCCTCACCAATGGAGGCAAGGCGGAAGATTATCTGGGGCTTGGCAGGATCAGTAAGCCGGGTGTCCCCAAGATCATGATCCCAACCACTGCCGGAACAGGCGCCGAAGTCACCTTCACGGCGGTGTTCCTCAATGAAAAAACCCGTTCCAAGGCCGGGATGAATGGTGACCCCCTCTATCCGGAGGCAGCCATCCTCGATCCCTCCCTCACCGTGAGTCTGCCGCCCCATGTAACCGCCTTTACCGGGATTGATGCCCTGACCCACGCCATTGAGGCCTATGTTTCCATTCAGGCCCACACCTTATCTGACCTCTATGCCCAAAAGGCCATTATCCTGATAGCCGACAATCTGGCCATGGCATATGCCCGGGGCGACAACATGGAGGCCAGAGGCGCCATGCTCATGGGGAGCCTCCTTGCCGGTCGGGCACTCGCCACTGCCGGTGTGGGGCTGGTCCATGCCATGGCCTATCCCATGGGCGGCATGTTCAATACCCCGCATGGCCTTGCCAATGCCGTGCTGCTTCCGTATGTCATGGCATATAATCTCATCGGCAGTCCCCAGAAATATGCCCAGATCGCCAATGCCCTGGGCTGTCGGATTGAGGGCCTGAACGTAAGGGAGGCGGGCGAGATGGCGGTCGAGGCCCTCCGGATCTTGAATGACGAGATCGGAATTCCCCGGACCCTGGCAGAGCTTGATATCCCCTTCGATAGAATCCCGGTAATGGCGGAAATAGCCCTTACCGTCACCCGGCCGGTGGCCAATAACCCCCGCAAACCCATGGTTGATGATGTCATTTCCATCTACGAAAACGCCTTTTGCGGCGAGGAATAAAAATTAAGGAGAAAACTATGCCAGGCTTTGAGATCTTTGGGGAAGAGGAAAAAAAGGAGATTCTCGAGGTTCTCGATACCGGGGTTCTGTTTCGTTACGAATTCCCAGAGCAGCGGAAAGGGGTTTACAAGGTCCGCTTATTCGAGGAAAGATTCGCGTCCTATTGCGGCGCCCGCTACGCCCAGGCCGTGACCTCCGGAACCGCGGCCCTTAAGGTTGCCCTTGCCTGTCTTGGCGTTGGCCCCGGAGATGAGGTCATCACCCAGGGGTTCACCTTTGTCGCCACCTGGGAGGCTATTTTCGATGTTGGTGCGGTACCGGTGTTTTGCGAGATCGATGAGACCTTGAATATGGATCCCAAGGACCTCGAAAAAAAGATCACCCCCAAGACCCGGGCCATCATCCCGGTGCATATGTTGGGGGCTCAGGCAAGGATCGAGCAAATCAAGACCGTTGCCGACCTGCACAATATCCCGGTAATCGAGGATACTGCCCAGTCAGCCGGTGGAACCCTGAACAACAGACACCTGGGCACCTTCGGCTCCTGCGGCACCTTTTCCTTTGATGCGGTGAAGACCATGACCACCGGGGAGGGCGGCATGATCATCACCGACGATGAAAATCTGTGGCGCCGCATGTCCGAGTACCACGACCATGGTCATGACCACGTTCCCAACCCGGCTGGCCGGGGGGGCGAAGGCAGGAGTTTTATCGGCTTCAATTTCCGGATGATGGAGCTTCAAGGAGCCATCGGCCTTGCCCAGCTCGCCAAGCTCGACCGGATTGTATCCGCCCAGAGGCAAAACAAGGCGGCCATCAAAGAGACGGCGGCAACAATTCCCGGAGTAAGCTTTCGCACCATTCTTGACGAACAGGGCGATACCGCCACCTTTCTTGCCTTTTTCCTCCCCGATGTTGCCCGAACCTCGGCAATAAAGGAGATCCTGAAGACCCATGGGGCCCCGGCCATTGCCTTTGGCGACAACACCTGGCACTACTATCCTAAATGGGAACATCTCCTTGCCGGTGCCACGACGAGCCGGGGGGGCTGGCCGTTTGCGGACGAAACCGGCCGACGAAGAGTAATCTACGACCCCAAGGCCCTGCCCGCCTCGGCCGCGATCATGGAAAGGTTGCTGGTGTATCCCATTCCGGTAAGGCTTCCGAGCGAACGTCTTGAGCAGATCAGGAAGGCCCTGGCCGCCGCGGCGAGGGGGTAGGAGGGTAAAGAATGAAAGGTAGGCCTTGATCATCGTTTCGTCTATTTTTCCCCTCACCCCGACCCTCTCCCAGAGGGAGAGGGAGAAAACCCGCCTTCTATTGGGTCTTGTGGCCTTGATCATCGTTTGGGCCTATCTGGAAAAAATTGTGAAAGGGTGAAACGGTGGGAGCGGCTTGCAGCCGCGATATGAGCAAGTGATA
>CAZDYX010000475.1:0-2712 GCA_964509775.1 uncultured Desulfobulbia bacterium
ATGAATTTATGGGTATCAAAGGTAATTGCTGCCATGCTTTTTCATAGCACACAACCCAACAGGTTGTCAATCAATGCATCGAGTTGAGATAACTCCCCCCTAATTCTACTTTGTCAGATAGGGCTCAACAGAAAATAACCTAGAGCATGAATTTTTCTCTGGGACTCATGAAAGCCCTTTCGCAAAATTGATCTTGTCTTATGGGTATATATGGCATATGATGCTATATGGGGTCAGGGTGAAATGAATGTCCGCTGAGCTGATTCTCGATACGAGGGAACTTGTCGGTGATGTGCTGCTCGAAATGGTTGTTTGGCGCGTCCCGGGCCCAGTCATGGGGAGTTCTCATTTCTTCAAATACCGCTTCTACGCCGGACTACTGAACGGCACGTGTCTGGTGCGGACAATGAGCGAGGCAAGGGGGATCACCGGCACATTCGCGGCCGGGAGGAACCGTATCAATTTACCTCCCTCGGAAGGCTTAAGAATGATTTCATGTCGGATGTGTTCATGCTTATGAAGGAGATCGAGCCATGAGCAGGGATTTTAAGGTGGCAATTCGCGTGATGAAAGAGTACTTCGATGAGGCCGGTAAGGTGCTTGAGAATGCCGACAAGGGCATTGTCCCGGAGCAACCGGTTGAGAGGGTCTATTTCAACGACGTGAAGACGTTTTTACGGCATATCACGCCGAAGCGGTTTGAGCTGATTGAGCGCCTCCACAACAGCGGTGCCATGAGCATCAGGGGGTTGGCCCAAACACTCAAGCGTCACTACAAAAACGTGTACGAGGACATAAAAATGCTGGAACAGATCGGCCTTGTTGAACAGACAGAAAACGGCCTTTATCAGGTACCATGGGATGAGATCAACGCCACCATAAAGCTGGTGGCCTGAAACGCCTTTGCAATTGCTTACCGGCCTCTTCGGTGAGGAATATTTCGAACATAGGAAGGGTGGTAATGTACGGTTTGATTTTGATGCGCCCTCCCTTGCGTATCACAGCGGTGGTCAAGAGCATTGTCCGAATTTCGTAATTACCCAGGTTGGTTAGGCTGTAGGTTCATAGGCTGTAGGTCGGAGCGCGATACCAATGACATCCTTATCCTTTTCCTCCTAACAGACTAAACTCCTACAGCCTATCCACCTGAGTAGTTAGTGCCTGAACGGAAATTCGGGTTTCACGGATATTAGGTCCTTTAGGTCCCTTGAGTCCTTTGGGAATTATGGGAATAATGGGACTTCTGGGAGTTATGGGACCTATACAAGCAAGGCTGGATCAGCTCCAACCCGACTTTCCGTTCAGGCACTAGTTATCAAAGATGATTAGAAGAGGTAATTCAGTTCAAAACGCCATTCCAAAGAGGATGGATCCTCCCCCTTGCTTGTGTCCTCGGCGCTATACTGCGCCACCCGGAACTTGGCCTCAAGATTAGGCACCCTTGGAATCTTCTGCCACATGTCAAGATGGATTATGTTGCCGTCGGTCTTGGTAAAGCCGCCCTGTTCCTCCTTGGTCTCGTCGTAGTCCATGTCCGTATAGTTGATTACGGCCCGGAAGCCCCATAAGATCTTGGCCTTGTCAAAGTCATAAGCGTACTTGACCATCCAGGAGGCGGTATTGGCCTCCCAGTTCACAGAGGCTATATCGCGGGTGTAACCGCCGGTCGGGAATCCCCGCCAGGGCGCAATCAGGTCGGCCTCGTCCGCCACGTCGGAATATGCGAGAAGCAGGGAGCCAGCCCCCTTCTTGAGCACGCCGCGCACGGACCACATCGAGCCGTCCACGCTGTCGGCATCCTCATAGCCCTTAGACTCCCCATCAGGTACGGTACCATTCTTGTTGACTAACTTACCGCTGATGGCCGCGCCGCCGATATCACCGGCCCCATCGTCAAACTGCTGCATATAGCGGACACCCGGGGTAAGACTCCAGCCGTCGGCAAAGGCAATCTGGTAATTGGCCTCGATCATGCCTGACCAGAACAGCTCAGGCACGCCGGTGTACCACAAATCGGCCTTAAGGTCCTTGATGCTCTTGTTGGCCAGTCCCAGCACGACAAGCTTGGTATCAATGTTTTCTTCGTCTAGTTTAGCCTCGGTCAACCCCTGATGGACGCCGGAATCGTCATTTTCCTCCCAACCATTATAGGCGATCACGTCATGGAAATCCTCATGGTCCCGCAATTTCTGCCTGGTAAAATAGGCCGCGGAGATGCTGGTGTCCGGCACGGTCTTGTTTAAAACACTCAATCCCTCGAAGGTATTGGGGATCATCTTGGTGTCGTTCGATGCCAGGAGAAAACCCTCATAGATCTGGCGACCTAGTTTAACATCGGAATCAAATCCTGCGTATTCAAGGTAGGCCTGGGCAAGGGTGGTCATGCCCCACTCGCCGTCATAATCCCCCCCGTTTTGGATTTTATACCGTGAAAAGGTATCCTTACCTGCCTTAACGTACTTCACATCCTCCTTATCCACATTGAATTCCTGGATCGGGTTTTGGCTGGTATAGATTCCGGCGGTGGCGCTGGCGCCGTACAAAGGCGCCGTCTTATAAATCAGACTGCCACCCAACCCAAAGGCGTGATTATCCTGTTGCGTGGCGGTTTCTTCCTCCCAGGTAAAGTAAAACAGATTACTCCGCAGCCGGCCATAAACCATGCCCTTGCTGAAGGCCTCGGTAAAGCTTTCCACCTCCTTCGGCAGGACG
>CAZDYX010000476.1:0-2711 GCA_964509775.1 uncultured Desulfobulbia bacterium
CGCCTACGAGGTGATGGCCGGCAACACCAACGACAAAACCACCCTGGCTGATTTCATCGGCGGTCCCACGCCTCTTTGACCGAGATATCGGCCCCCGTACACAAGGTACCAGGCGTGATGATCTTGGCGAACACCCCCTCCCGGGGCATAATACAGTCACCTATCGTATGATAGATGTTGCACGTGGTATGGCATTTTTTCCCTTTTTGGGTGATCTCCATTTCCACGGCACCGGAAATAAGATGGGCACCGATATTGATATTGGCAAGGTCCAGGCCTTCCGTGGTAATATTCTCGGCAAATGAACCGGGCCGAAGATCAAGACCTTTGTCTATCATCCGGTGAATACTTTCGATTGCCAGGAGACTGATCTGCCGGTGCCAATTGCCGGCATGGGCATCACCCACGATGCCGTGGTCCGGTCGCACCTCGGCCTGTTCCACCGCTTGTTTGGCAGTTCCCTTGCCAGAGCTGATATTGATTGAAACGATCTTTCCCAATCTTTTCACCCAAAAGGATAACATATGACCATTTTTGATGGCATTGTCATGTTAATCGGTGTCATCTGTCTGATCCGTAGCATATGGACGGGCTTTGTGCGCGAAATCGCCTCCATTGCCGCCTTGTTTCTGGGTTATTGGAGCGCAAGCACCTATTATCCACTGATGGCACCCGCCCTTGACCCATTTATTAATAATCCCCAACTTATCTTTCTTACCGCCTGCATCGTCCTGTTCGGAGTAACCTACCTCGTCGTCATCCTTCTCGGGGTGGTGCTCAAAAAGGTTATCACCTTCTCCCTTCTGGGCTGGTTTGACCGTGCCCTGGGGGCAGTTTTCGGGCTGGGCAAGGCGGTACTGCTCGCATCCCTTCTCTTTTTATTCCTGGGCTCGTTTTTATCCGGGACAAATCCCTTCCTCCGCCAGTCCCTCTCCTACCCGTATCTCCTACAAAGCTCCCGGCTTCTCCTGCAACTGATAACCGACAAGGACCTCCGGGCGCGGTTCCTTCCTAAAGACCCCGTGGTCCAAAAGCCGCCTTTGCCAGAGAAAAGGCAAACCGCCTCCGAGGCGCATCCTATAAGCCCCTGATTGATCTTTGTGGATTTGTAATCAGTCAGGTGGATAGACTGTAGAGGGTTAGATATCATGACTGACAGTTGAAAGCAAAAAAAACCTGCCTTTTAATTCAATGGAAGGTTGTACTATTAAGCTGATATATTTTATCAGTCCCTTATATTAATGGGAGCTGTTTTTTCCAGTCGTTGATTGATATCCATCCCGATTGTTTCAGCATCTTTCTCCGGCACCTCACACGTAGTGAAAACTAAATTCCACTCCGATACAACCTCATAGATTTTTACAGCGACATCCAACGCTACCTGACGGCGTTTTATTCCAAAATATTTAGCCTCTGCAAGAATCGTTTCAATATCCGGCGGCCAGTTGTCCAGCCCAATGCGCAGCACATGTTCTTGGTTGAAGTCGATGTTCGGCACCAGGTCGAATGCCGGGCTCAGTCTCCAGCCCTCTTCATCATGCAGCATGCAGAAATTTTTGAGGTGGTCATCGGTGTTACCTATCATCACATTGAACACCATCTGCCTATAGAGCAGGTGCAGGTCCCGTTGCGGAGCTGTGGATACATGCTTTATCACCTCCGCCAGATCCCTGTAGCCGGCATTATAATATCCATCGGCTTTCAACAGTGACTGCATGCTGATTAGGTGGTTGCGTCCACCGGCCGCATTGATGTCAAACCGTTTCACCAACAGGCACTTGCGGGAGCCCAAGGTTAAAAGGCTGGTCTCGGCCGTTTCTATACCCGCCCGGCGGGCCAACTCCATGGTGGCGGCTTCAAGGCTTACAATATCCAGTTGATCCCTGGTGCTGGCAAATTTTGCCAGGTAGGCCCCGCTTTTGTCGACAACGAGCACCTTGGGCCTCGCCCCGCCCGGGGAGCTGCCCGCCTGGAACAACAAGGAGAGTTCATCATCGGCTATGGCTGTGGGGTTTTTCTCAAATTTTTCTGCCAGGAGAGCAAGTTCTGTCAGGTGCCGGCAGGAAACCCCGGTTGATAACGGGGGAGGCTTTCCATTTTCCGTATAAATCAAAGCGCCCAGTCCTTGATCGCCCAGCAATCGCAAGAGGTGCGGTACGCGTTGTTCGGCGCGTCCAAGTTTGTAACGGCGGGTCATAAGTTTTCGACCCCAGTCATCCGGGAGGCTGTCTTCAAAAACGCCGTGGACCCCGGCTTGTGGCCGATCCGCATCAAATGATTCCATGGCCAGAGGAAGATGCAAGGGGTCGAGCGGAAAGGCTTTCAAGGCTTCCAAATATTCCGGGACGTAACGGAATTGCCCCTGCAATGCCCCCCTGGCATCGGGATCTTTTACCGCCAACTCTCCGGCCTTAAGAATTTCTCCGGTCGGCCGGGTCAACCATACGTTGAGTTTTATTATCATCGCTTTTCTTTGCGCCTTCCACCGGCCCGCTGCCGTTTTTCGCTTTTTCTCTCAAATTGCGTAAACAAGTCTTCCTGCTCGGCGAGCAAATCCTCCCAGCCTCGAAGCCTGCCGAGAATGCTGCTCGCCGCAAGCCAATTGCCGATCGGCGTTTCCGGGGAGCCTTTTTCCATCTTGCTATAGTACTGCCTGTTAATGCCAAGTCGTTGCGCGAACAGTTCCTGGCTCTCGTTCCGCGACAGACGCG
>CAZDYX010000477.1:0-2696 GCA_964509775.1 uncultured Desulfobulbia bacterium
GCCGCCGAAACTTGCGTGAGTGTCTTTTGCGGGAAGAACCACTGCCAGATAAAATTCTTTGCTGCCTTGGGATACTTCTTTTCAGGTAGGTCATCGAGAAACACCCCTGTATATCCCGCCGCGAGATCTTGGTCATGAATGTTCTTTACCACCTCAAGCTGGGAAGTCAGTTCCGGCACAATCGTCTCCGGCAGGGGAACCGTTCGGTCCTTTTTCCCTTTTCCGTGGACCGTGAGTATTCCGGCATCGAAGTTAAAATCCTTCACCCGTAGTTGCAGACATTCAAACAACCTGAGTCCGCAGCCGTAAAGCAATTTGACCACGAGATCATAGGGATATTGGAGGTACTTCAGCACGGTCTCTATTTCCTTCCGGGAAAGGACTATTGGAATGGTTTTCGACTTTTTCGCCCGGGGAACGTCCTTATAATCTCCGAAATCCTGCTCGAGAGCATGGCGAAACAAAAAAAGAAGCGCATTAAAGGCCTGATTCTGAGTAGATGCCGAGACTCTGCATTGAACAGCGAGATAGGTCAGGTATTCCTTGACGTCCTGAGAGGAAAGAGATTTCGGCGGTTTATTCTTTAGAAAACGTTGAAACTGGCGTGACCAATGGGCGTAGGTCTTAAGCGTCTTTCTGGAGTAATGCCGTGTTTTGATCTCCGTGGCCAGCTCGGCGATAGCGACATCCCATTCCGGAGAATCTGATTTAACGACATAGCCGTCTTCCCACAGACGCCAGGGCTGTCGCTTTACCGGTACACCAGATGAAATCGTCTTTGGAGGAATGGACTGGGACAAAGAGGGAGACCTTTCCCGGACCTGCTGAGTTTTTGGGATGACCGAGTTGGTTGGGGCGTTATCAAATTTCTCAATCGAGGTTTCGGCTTTGCGTTGAATTTCAAAATAGAGAGATACAGCCTGGGCTGCCTGCTTTTGTTGGACCGGGGTCTGTTTCTTTTCTCGTAACTTGTCGATGAATAAACGTACCTGGTCAGGTCGGGCTTCGGGGACAGGATATTTGGTGCAGAAATCCAGAAAATATCTAAGCCACTTTTTATAGTCCGCACGCTGTCTCGGCGCAACGGCTCGTTTTTCAAGAATGGCCTCGAACCTATTCAGAATGGGAACAGGAACAGGCAACATAGGCATTGAACGGTTAACCCCCTAAGAAAACAAATTAGATATTGAACAACTTAACTAAAATAACAATATCAAATAGATTTGTCAATAATAATTATATTCGATATTGACAATCTCGGAATTTCCTGTTATTGACAAGAAACTAATCAATATATTGTTATGCATAAAACAAGATGCAACCATGAAATCTAAAAAATTTGAGAGGTGATAAGCTATGAATAGTGTTAAGGAAAAAGTAGGTAGTAATAGATTTGAATTAAGAGAGCCAATGAAAGGAGACAGAGACATGAGCAGAAAGCAGTCAGCGGGGATGGATGTTTCACAAGAGCGGGGAGGGATGCAGATGAAGAACTCGTTCGGTATTTCCTGGATTGCGGGCGTCGCACTTCTGGTGTGCGTGGCACTCCCCGCGTACTCGGCACCACCCGCACCGCGTGTTACTGGTTCAGCGCACCTCGCCGGAACGTGGGTCGAACAGGTTGATGAGGAAACGAAGGCCGACATCAAGCCCGATGGTCCACCGGTTCTTATCAACGTCGTCGGAGGTTATGTCCGCCAATGCCTCTTGACACGCACCAACCCGCGCCCGCCCTGGTTAGGCGCGGAACTAATGAGGGACCTCTCACCCATCAGCATAGTGTTTTCAGACCAAACCATGAAGCTCCGTCTTCCGAAGCGGGGCGACTTGAAAGGGGCGTTCAACACCGACACAGGTGCCCGATATGATGTTGAGCAGAGAGAAGACACCGGATACTTCGTGGAGTCGTATGCAGTGCAGACCACGGCTGGCGTTGCTGGTGTCCATATCGACTTGTCCAAGACTGATAAAGACGGCAAGAAATTTGTCTACAAGGGGTTGGTGCAAGTAGATGGCGATATCCTCCGCATTTCCTGGCCGTGGCCAGACAAGGATCGCCCGAGTTCATTCCCGGCAGCAGGTTGCGTGAATCTGATCATGAAACGCGCTCCTTCCAAGAAGCAGGCCAATAGCAGCGCCACTATATCCGGAAGCACCGTTTCGGAACAGAAGCCACCTATAGGACCATCCGGCGGGGCTGAGAATGCACCCAAGCCCAAGCCTGTCACCGTGGGGCTACCCCCGTTCAAAGTGGGATTGCAGGGTTCCAATCCGGTGCGAGTCAATAATCCTAACGAGTTCACAGTGACTGTCGGACTGCGTTTAGGGGAAAATGGTGTGAACTTCTCGGTCCCGGCAAACGGGTTGCAGACTACCCATGTCCCAGACGGCCGCTACGAGATATTCTTCGTCTACTCGAACAATACAAATGCTCTGTTCCAGGGCGATTCCTTCACACTGAACGGAAACGGCGTGGAGATTCATATCGTGAAAGTCGTGAACGGCAATTACGGCATCAGACAAGTCAAATAGCCCGACGAACAACCGGCCGAACCGAGGGACAAATGAGGGACGGTGATGAATTAGTTGACTTATTTTGATTTCCAACCAATTGTTCCAGCGGGGAACCCGCTGAACTCATCGTTCTTCCGAAATTTACCGGCTAATTGGTTGAGAAATAATGAAAAATATGGTAC
>CAZDYX010000478.1:0-2696 GCA_964509775.1 uncultured Desulfobulbia bacterium
ATCTCTGCCTCACTGGGCGGGGTTCGTGCTGCTCCCCAAAATCCGTTAGAATGAGCATCTTTTCTATAACCTGGGCATAGAGTTGGAGCGGAAGCGAAAGACCGCCTTGGCCATAACCGTTTACAAGAGACTGTATGAACAGGACAACCGGTTTGAGGATGTGGCGCAGCGACTGGTAAGTCTTGGGGCGTCAACCGGTGCAACGCCGGTGGTCGCCGATGACCCGTCCACTCTCCTGTCCGAACGGGGTGGGGGGGGCGGTGAGGCGGCCACCCTCCTACCAGGACAGACCCTGGGCCGATACGAGGTGGTCAGACTGCTCGGCAAGGGCAGCATGGGGGCGGTATATCTGGCGAAGGATCCCACCATTGAGCGGCTGGTCGCGATAAAGACCTTCTATTTCGCCCCTTATGCGGACGAACAGGACCCGGAGGCGTTAAGCAAGGCCTTTTTGCGGGAGGCGCGCTTGGCCGGCGGTTTGAGCCATCTCAATATCGTGACGGTTTTCGATGCGGGTGAGGATTGGGACCTTTCCTATATCGCCATGGAGGTTCTGCAGGGTACCGAGTTGCGCAAGTATTGCTCCCCGGACAACCTTCTGCCCCTCCCACGGGTGGTCGAGATAATCTCTATCGTGGCCCTGGCCCTTGATTACGCCCATAAACACGGGGTCATCCACCGGGACATCAAGCCAGCGAACATCATGGTCCTTACCAGCGGCGTTGTCAAACTTACGGATTTTGGTGTCGCCATGGTGTTGGGCGAGCTCGCCAATCTCGCCGGCACCCCTGCATATATGGCCCCGGAACAGATCAGCGGCTGGCCGGTGGATGGGCGGACCGACCTCTATTCGCTCGGGGTGGTTTTTTTTGAGCTGCTGACCGGTCAAAAGCCGTTTATGGATACGGATTTTCAGAGGTTGCGGGAAAAGATCCTCCATGATCCGGTTCCTGACCTTGCCGGACTGGTTAGCGGTGTGCCGTTGAAACTGCAACGGGTCGTGGAAAGACTGCTGCAAAAGGACCCGGCAAAACGGTTTGCCAAGGGAGGCGAGGTTGCTGCGGCCTTGCAGGGGTTTTACGACTATGAGACAAAACTGGCTGCCGGGTTTTCCGAAACGGTCGCCCCTGGAGGCGATAATGAGGCCACGGTTATTGCCGGCAGGTGAGACCAAGAAGTGCGTGACCCCGTCAGGGATTCCGCCTGGTTTTTCCATGACCCCAGCCCTTCTATTAATTCCTTCGCCATGCGTATTATGTCGGCCATAATTCCCCTGTCTTTCCGGATCGTACAGTTATGTCCCGTGTTATTGTGTCTTGTGCTTCTTGTCGGGGCCTGTGTTCCCCGGTTCGTCTATGTCCCGGCCCTGCTTTCGGCCAAAGAGGCCGAGTCGATGCTTACCTGCGGCAAGCAGTGCCAGATCAGTCCCGCCATCGCCGATGTGGCCCGGAGTATCCGCGACAACGACAACATCCGGACCTTGCAAGATGCCATGCGCTATGTCGGGGAAAACTTCGTCTATGACTCCTGGTATAATAACGACCAGTTCAGCCAGACCGCAGCGGCCCTGTTTGAAAAAAAAATTCTAGGGGGCTGCAGCGATTATGCCCTGGCGGAACTTGCCCTGTTTCGGGCCTTGGGCATTCCGGCCCGCCTGGTCTTGACCGTGGATGTTGATTGGATCGAGCGCTATCGAAGGGACGGGATTTCCATCCCCATCGGCCACACCTTTATCGAGGTGGTAATCAACCGGGAATGGATACTGGTTGATCCCACCTTTTTTGTCGTTTACCAGGGATACGACCCTGACGACCGCTGGTTTCCTAAGCGCCAGATGTTTCTTGCGAGGACGTTGGACTTCTGGAGTATCGGTTTGCGTAGCACAGAAGATTATTACGGCCTGCACCTTCAGTCCGCCCGTTTTAACACCTCGGCCTATCGGGATCCGCAATACCGGGAATTGCTGACTTTTGACCAATTGTTTTAGGTGTGACATTCGCGACCTCCATAAGTATATGATTTTACTATGAAAAAATCGCGACCACCCTTAAATGGCAATGTCAAGAAAAAAATGCACCTCGCATAAAATATTTTTTATAACAAAATCAAATTGTTATCTCTGGAAGAGAAACAGGTACCTTCAGAAAAAGTCATCTTTGTACTGCAATCATTTGGTAAAAAGTTTACGAAAGCATAAATACGATACCCTCTAAAACTGCGGAACTCAGCCCGGTTCGGGAATTGCTGGGCAAACAGTATCAAGTATTCCGGTACATGCTATAGTGCCTGAACGGAAATTCGGGTTTCACGGATATTAGGTCCTTTAGGTCCCTTTAGGTCCCTTGAGTCCTTTGGGAATTATGGGAATAATGGGACTTCTGGGAGTTATGGGACCTATACAAGCAAGGCTGGATCAGCTCCAACCCGACTTTCCGTTCAGGCACTAACTATGAGACCCTCAAGGTGACCATCAAGAAAGAGCAGATCCATTGGCTCCTTATGTCGCCTCAGCCCGGGACCGGTCAGGACGAAATGTTCCAAGGCCTGGTAAGAGAATTTGATCCGGCCGGCCATTTTCTTTCCAAGACCGTGTTGCTTAAGGTGGACGGCCTTTGGCAAGAGAATGGGGAATGATACGGAAAAGTAACTACTTAGGTTGTTTAGACTGTAGTCTGTTAGGACTGCGCAAAGAACGA
>CAZDYX010000479.1:0-2686 GCA_964509775.1 uncultured Desulfobulbia bacterium
GAGACGAGTCACGCCCGATTCAGTAAAATCAATCGGCCCAAAAAAATCTCTGCTTAGGAGGCGATTCAGATAGACATTGGCGAAGAACTGTCTCGTGACAGGTTGCCGATGGGCATGCAAATATGCAAGTTTTTCTTGCCCCAGCGGGGCGGATGGATATTAGCCGGGGGCAGGCCCAGCGGGCCTGCCCCCGGAATCAAAAGACCGGCACAATAAAGCGCCCCGGCAGGGGCGCAGGAACATATGCGAATAACGCTCCGGATGAGGAGCGATGGGATGCCAAAGACGGCCCATCATGGGACACGAACTTTTCAAGAGGGATACATTGAATTTCTGCGGTAGGCCTGGGTGGAATTTGATGAACGATATTTGAGGTGACATTTCCTGCGCCCTTCCAGGGCGCTACGAAATTGTCGTGCCTTCGTTCCGAGGGTTGCCGCGCTGCGGCTACCCCCGGCTAATATCCAAATGCTCCTTCAGGGCATATAGTTCTCCAGCAAAATCTTTCGATATCTTTCAAGAGAAATAAAAATCCGTCCCCAGAGGGGACGGTATTGGGTTAAGCCCAGAGGGCATGATTTACTTACTACGTAATACTCATGAATTGCGCTTGTCGTTTTTCATTCGTATCGACTTCAATCAGGCCTTATTGTGGGCTAAGCGTGCCTCAATCATGACACTTGCGCCAGATCCGCGAAATGACTTTGCCCATTTCGACAACGTATCCCGCAGATTTTACGGCATAGCCATTTATCTCTGACCCGGCCCAGAGGACCGGGTTTTATAGGCTGGAATAAAACTACATTATATACTAGATATACTAGCAAAAATTATGCCACCTAGTGGCATAATCAAAAAAATACCATAATATCAAATAGTTAGCGTGCCAACCAACCATGCCCGCACCCTGCATTTCCCATGGCAATTTCCGGAAATCCGGAAATTGCCATGGGAAATGCATAAAATCCACCATAAGCAATAACCTATTAATACAATGATATCAATATGATAATATCGAGCCAGGTCAACTCCCCCCCCCTTCCGGAAAACCGAAATGTTGTCCGCTTTCGCGGAAAACCCGAAAAAAGACCAGGCAACCGCACCGAACGGGTCGGCATAACCATCGATCGCCCGTTCCCCTCCGGGGAGGCCGGCTTCAATGTCATTGGCCTAAGCTTCCGCACTCCCCCACCCCTTTGCAGGCCCCGCGGCAGGGCGGAGAACGTGCCGTTCCTGGTGAACAAGCCATCCGCAACAATCAGATGGATATGGGGGACCAAACACATCTTGTTTGCTGAGGATGAGGCCTGTACCAGATTCACGGTTTCCCTCCTGCTAAGGTTGGCTTTACCCGCAACAAAAGATGAAAGCATGAGTATGTTGGCAAGGGAAACGAATGATTTCTGCCCAGGGCGGCGGATTCAAATCGGGGTCGGTATCGGTATCGGTATCGAATGGGTATGTGAATGGCTTTCGGTTCTCGGCAATCGGGGTTACTCGGTTCGGGAAGAAGCCGGCGAATACCGCACAGATGCCGACGATTACGATTACGATACCGATACCGATACCGATTCCGATTCCGATTCCGACCCCGAAGAAGACAAAAGGGTTCCGGCAGGTTAAATCTGCGTCAACGGTTACCTTTTTTTATCAACCTTCTTCTTCATCAGCTCCCCCAGGGTGCCAAACCCATGGGGGACGTCCTTGCTCTGGGTCTTAATCACGGCCTTCTGTTTATATTCCGCCAGCAGTTCCTTTTCCGCCTTCTCCTGATCCTCGGCAAGAGAAAGGGAGAGCCGCCGGTTCGCCTTGTCGATCGAAATGATCCGCACGTCAACATCCTGGCCTTCATCTACCACCTCCCGGGGATGGTTGACCCGCCGACCGGCCCCAAGCTCGGAGACATGGAGCAGACCCTCAATGCCGGGGCAAAGGATAACAAAGGCACCAAATTGGGCCAGCCGGCTCACCTTTCCCTTTTGCCATGAGCCCTCAGGGTATTTCTCGGTAATTTCCTCCCAGGGATCGGCCAGGGTATTTTTCAGACTGAGGGTGATCCGGTCCTTTTCCCAGTCAAGTTTTAGAACCACTGTCATCACGACTTGCCCCACGGACAGGATCTCGTGGGCATCGTCTACCTTTCCCCAGGCTATTTCCGAAATAGGGATCAATCCTTCCACGCCGCCGATCTCAACAAAGGCGCCAAAGGGCTGGATAGATGAGACGGTTCCTTGCACGGTCATTCTTTCCTTTATGGATTCCTTCAACAGCTCCTTCTGTTGCCGCCGCTCTTCCTCCAGGATGCTTTTTCGGGAAAGGACAATCCTCTTGCCCCCTTCCCGGTATTCAATGATCTTAAAGGTAAAATTCTGGCCGATGAATTCGGGCTGATCGGTCTGTCGTCGGAGCCCTGTCTGGGAATAAGGGCAAAAGGCCTTGGTATTGCCGGCAAGTCGCACCGCCACCCACCCTGGCGGTAAAACGCATCTCGTTTCCCTGCCCGGAGATGAAATAGACCTCGACCGGATCCCCGATTTTCACCGTCAGATTGCCATCCTTGTCCTCAAGCTCCTGACGGGAGATATACCCATCGCTTTTTCCACCCAAGGCAAGGAAAACGGCCTCCTTGCTGATGGCAGCGATGGAAGTCTTCACCTTCTGGCCCGGGACAAATCCCTTTACCGCC
>CAZDYX010000480.1:0-1792 GCA_964509775.1 uncultured Desulfobulbia bacterium
CGGTACCCCTCAAGGGGGTATTGAACTGAATTTTCACCGGGGTGACGACTTTTTACGAATGCATCAACACTGTTTATTTTCCGTTTTTTGGTGTTTCTACCGGAAATTTTCCAAGCGGTTCAAGCGGTACCAACAGTTGTTTCCCGGGGGGTAATACCTGTGGCATTTTCCCCTGGGTTTTCGGTTGGTTAACCTGTTGATCTGCGGGCTGGGTGTTAGCATCAAGCAATATAATACTCATTCTCCGATTGCGATGGTCCTTGGGATTGGCCTTGATCAAGGGTTCCTTGTCCGCATACCCGACAACCCGTGCTATTCTGTTTGAATCAATCCCGTTTGCCTCCAACTCCATTCTTGCCGCCGAGGCCCTGGAGGTGGAAAGCTCCCAGTTGGTGACCTGACCCCCCTTAAACGGAGAGGCATCGGTATGACCTTCGATAACAATCCGGTTGGGGATATTTTTAATGTTTTCCGCCACCAGTTTCAGGATCTTTTTGGCCTTGTCATTGGGCTCGGCACTGCTCAGCGGAAACATACTGCTCCCTTCGGTGTCAACAATCTGGATCCGCACCCCGTCCTCAAAGATATCCACTATGACCTGATTCTGGAGCGCAGCCAGCTTTTCATCCACCGCCTTTTGGAGTTTTTTCCCCAGTTCCTCGGCCGACATGCCTTTTCCATCGCCGGTGCCCACCAACTCCGTCGGCGATTTTTCTTGCCCTGCATCACCCATCAACTCAACCATGGATGACCTGTTATCCATCATAAAGGACTGGCCGCCCTTTTCGAACAGGCTGAAATGTTTGAAATACTGGGCAAGGACCGCCCGTTTTTCCGACGAACTCATGGTCAGGAGCCACAACAGGAGAAAAAAGGCCATCATGGCGGTAACGAAATCTGCGTAGGCCACCTTCCAGGAGCCGCCGTGATGGCCGGCATGCCCTTTTTTGCCCCTTTTGATAATGATGGATTTATTTTTCTCAGACATTATTTTTTAAGTTGCCGCAAGGCCTCCTCCACATCCTTAAAGGATGGCTTCACGCCGGCAGGGATGATCCTTCTGCCGAACTCGACGGCAATCATCGGTCCCACTCCGCCCACAAAGGCCACCAGGGAATTTTTAAAGACGGTCAGATATTCCTTTTGTTCAGTGGCGATATATTCAAGGTTCCTTGCCATCGGCCCCACAAACCCATAACAGCTCAATACCCCGAGGAATGTCCCGACCAGGGCGGCGCCGATGTGGTGTCCCAGGACCTCGGGCGGCTCACTGATCTTTCCCATGGTGATGACCACCCCGAGTACCGCGGCCACGATGCCCAGCCCGGGAAGTCCGTCTGCAATATTAGCCAGTGATTTGGCGGGGATCATCGACTCCTCATGGTGGGCCTCAAGTTCCGCCTCCAGCAAGGCATCCAATTCATGGGTAGCGATACTCGTGTCCATGACCGTACGCAGGGTGTCGGTAATGAGGCTTACGGCGTGGTGATTTTTTAAAATATTCGGATACTTGGAAAAAATCTTGCTCTCCTGGGGTTTGTCCACATCGCTCTCCAGGGCAATGAGCCCTTCCTTGCGGACCTTAAAAAAAATCTCGCCCATGAGCATCAAGGCCTCAAGATAATCGGATCGTTCGTAGGCCTTGCCGCTGAATAACTTGGAAACTCCACCGATTACTGCCTTAATAATCTTCATCGGCGAGCCGATGATAAAACCGCCGCCGGCTGCGCCAAAGATGATGAGAAATTCGACGGGCTGAAAGAGGACATGCAAATTCCCATGTTCCAAGATA
>CAZDYX010000480.1:1802-2684 GCA_964509775.1 uncultured Desulfobulbia bacterium
GAAATCATCAAAAATCCAACGTATATAGGTAAAATAAGGTATAGAGACAAACTCTATGACGGGGTGCATAAAGGTATTGTTGATGAAGAATTGTTTTGGAGGATTAATGGCAATAACTGAAAATGGCGAGAAAAGTTATCATATGCAAAAAGTGCAATGAAGATATATCCGCCCACAACAGAGACGAAGACAATTGCAATACCGATAATCACAAACATGGAATAGCCCTCTTACCTCTTTTTCCCCCGGATGATTTCCCTTTCCTTTTCAAACACCAACCTGGCGATGAGTTCCCTGAGATGCTCATCCATGGCGACAAAGGTCACCGCCACCTCGAAACCATGCTCCACCTCCTCTGCCCTCACCACCCTTCCATAAACACACATCCCCACCGGATCCGTCAGGGGAAGCATCATCTTCAGTTCCAGGAGATCGCCCAATGAGTAATGCCTGCTTGAATAAAAACCCATTCCGTTGCCGCTGATGGTAATGGAAGCAAGGGGGGCGGCTGCAATTCCTTCCTTGTGAAAGGAAAGCACGTTGATGATGGCGTCAAGTTTGGCATTCAGCATCCGCAGCCAGTCAGCAAGCAATTTGTCCTCCACATCGGGAAGCGTGGTAAATTCGGCAAGAATCATTTCGGGGAGCAGACAGGACCGGAGATATTCCTGCTCCCCTGTTGGCACCAGCCGGATCTGAAGGGGGATTACGACCTCAGCCCGCGAGTATTCCCTTAGATTTATGGGCATAGTTCAACGTTCCCGGTTCAAGGGTTCAAGGTTGGGTTCCTGCAAGCCACCATTCTCTAAACCTGGAACCTTGAACGTGGAACCTATTGAACCATGCCGATTTATGTTTGGCTTTTTTATATCTTCCAGCATG
>CAZDYX010000481.1:0-2681 GCA_964509775.1 uncultured Desulfobulbia bacterium
CGAGGGTCTCCACTGCTGTGAGTTTTCGGATTATGGCCCGCCTGCGCGCCATCCGCGCAACACCGATGGCCAGTGTAATGGTCATCGCCGCCGGCAGGCCCTCTGGGATAGCTCCTACTGCCAGGGCCACGGCCGCCATGAACATATCAAAGACGGATTGCCCTCGTATGAGTCCTGCGACAAAGGTGACCGCAGCAAGGGCCAGGATCGCATACAGCAAGATGTGGCTGAAGCGGGCAATCTTACGGGTCAGCGGGGTCTCCAATGCCTCTGTTGAAGAGATAAGTTCGGAGATGCGCCCCACTTCCGTCTTGTCGCCAATGGCTACAATAATGCCGAAGCCCTGACCGTATGTGACCAGCGTCGAAGCATACGCCATGTTCTGCCGGTCAGCCAGTCCTGTGTCGTGATCGAGGATATCCGGTTTCTTGTCCACAGGCACCGACTCTCCGGTCAGCGCTGATTCATCTATATGTAGATCTCGTGTCTGAAACAGGCGCATATCCGCGGGCACTTTGTCACCGGACTGCAAAAAGATGATGTCCCCCGGAACCACTTCCGCCGAGGAGATGCGTTGTTTTTCGCCCGCACGCAATACCGTCACCTCGGTTGTCATTGTCATGGCCAAAGCTTCTATGGCTTTGACTGCCTTCGCCTCCTGTATGAATCCTATGACCGCATTGACCAGCACGACCCCGAAAATGACACCGGCGTCGATCCATTCCTGAAGAAAGACCGTAACCGTGCCAGCCGCAATCAGAATGTAGATCAACGGCTGATGGAACTGGAGCAGAAAGCGCAACAGAGGCCCTTTTCCCTTTTTCCCGGTGAGCACATTGGGGCCGAAATGTTTCTGACGATTGTCGACTTCGAACAGGTCCAATCCCTTTTTGCGGTCAGTCTCCAGGAGATCAAGGATCTCACTTGCCGGCAAGTGATGCCAGTGCTTACTGATTAGAACGTCCATTCGCTGTACTCCGCTGTAATCAATTTCTTTGGCTGTTTTTCTTGTCTTATTTCTTTCGTCTAATCGCGGCGCTAACCCGCAAGCACGGCGGGTGTGAGCAGGCAGAGCCTGCTCATATCTGACGGGCGCAGTCGGGTCAAGCGCCGCCTATGACCTTGCCGCGTAGCGCCGTCGCGCTTCTCGGCGTCGGCCTTGATGCGGTTGTTATGCTCTCCCGCAATTCTATTTTGAAATCATCATTTGGATAAAATTTTGTCGTTGCCCTCAGGAAACAACGATGGGTTATTTTGAGCCTGGCTTTTTTTCATCAGAAAATAGCCAACTGTCAATGCAACAATTATCGAAGCGATTCCAATCAAGCTGAGGCTGTCTACCTTTGATAAATCTAATATTATGACCTTGCGAGCGATTGCAATTATTGCTACCGAAAGAACAACCTCAAAATGTGGTTGCCCTTGGGTTATATAAGACTTCATTATGGTTTCTAGAAGTTCAACGCCAATAAGGACCAACATAAAAAGTCCAAATATATCAAGCAACTGATCGACGCTGGGAAGAAAAAGAGGCGATTCCAGGACATCTTTAGTTATGAGCCAGCCAAGGTCAATAGTGGCAAACCCTAAAACGATTGCCATCATCACCATAAGAGCTTGGATTATCAGCTTTTCGCATCTCTTCAATATAGTGAACATTTTTTCATGTGCTCCATGTATGATAGTGATATTTGTCAAATAGCATTTTTCCCTATCGCGTACTTTCGTCTCATCAAAGCATAACACGAAAATAACCCGCTTGCCGGGTTCCAGGTAGGAGCACCGGTTGCCCGGCGCTCCCCCCACAGACCCTTATGCCTCCGCGTTGATGGAAAACTCGATTTTTAACGGTACACCGATTGCCAGGCTAGCGCGTGCCAGCGTAGCTAATGTGACACTGGTATCATCTTCATCGAGAAGACGATTAACCACCGCGCGACTGGTGTGCATCCGAGATGCCATCTCAGTTTTGGTAATATGCTTGGATTTCATTACCTTGTCCAACTGCCACGCAATTACTCGCTTAAGAGCTGCTGCAGTCACCTCTTCGTGAATTCCCTCTTCTTGAAGGAACTCATCGAAGTCACTACCGATATGTGGATTAACCATAAGAGACCCCCGAAAGCTTTGTTTTGCGCGCCCTTGCTGTATCAAGTTCAGACCTTGGTATCTTCTGTGCTTTTTTAATGAAGGCATGCAGCAAAACCATATGCCCCTCCATTACGGTAAACAGCACTCTCGCTATGCGTCCCTCAAGATGGCTACGAACCTCCCATAGGCCATTTTCCAACTTCCGCACAAGAGGCATGCCCAAGGGCCAACCAAATTGTACCTCTTTTATGTCCGTACCAATGATCTTACGATCCTCCGGCGATAATTCACGCAGAAACTCACGGACTGGTTCATTTCCGGCCTCCGTGCGGAAAAACTTTACGGATAAAATTGGCTCGCTCATGAACTTATTGTATCAAAATAAATACGTTTGTCAAAATTTATGTATTCCGACGGCTCTGAAGGGCATAGCGGCAAAGTAACAGTTTGTTCGTTGATTTTTGGGTTGGTTTTTCTTGCGGGCTAGGTCATCTCTCGAAGTCAAAGAACGTCGTGCTCGCTTTGTCTACTCCCGAAGCAGAGATTTTTTTGGGCCGGATGATTTTACTGAATCGAGAGTGACTCGCCTC
>CAZDYX010000482.1:0-2660 GCA_964509775.1 uncultured Desulfobulbia bacterium
TCGCGGCTGATTAGACAAAATAATACGGACAGAACTGAAATAGGCCGAGAAAAGAAGGGGGGCGTATGAGTGACGATATGAGAAAGGGTGACGCCATTGATCCGGAAACCCGCGGTGGTTCCTCGCCGGATGGCAGAAGGGTGCAGGGCACGATCCATTGGGTCTCGGCAGCCCATGCCATCCCGGCCAAAGTGAGACTCTACGAGCAACTCTTCACCAGACCCGATCCGGAAGGCGGCGAGGGCGGGCAGGATTTCACCGCTCTTATAAATCCCCATTCCCTTACAACCCTGACCGCCTGCCAGGTGGAGCCCGCCCTTTCCGGCGCAGCAGCAGGAAGCATCTTTCAGTTTGAACGGCAAGGCTATTTCTGTGTGGATTCCCGGGACAGCACCCCGGATAGGCCGGTAATAAACCGGGCCGTATCGCTCCGCGACACCTGGGCCAAGCTCGTGGCCGGCAAGAAAAACGGCTGATTTTACAAACCCGTTCTTTGCGGGTAAAATGATGCATATTCCCCATGAGCACCCAAAAGAAAAAACACCGGAATGTATTGCTCCCGCTGATTAACTTGGCCTTTGCGGTGGCGATCATCTTTGGGGTAGGAATGGGGATAACGCTATTGACTACGATGACTTTCCTTCTTAATCGCGACTTAATGATTTGGATACCGCTGACGTGGAAATACCTAACTGACAACCGCTTCCGCCAAGGACGTTCCTTCTTCCCCAACCAGCAACCGCATGAGCTTTTTCCTGGCCTGCGCAATTGGACCAAGAGGGGCCAGGGAGACGTTATGTTGCGAGTTTGATAATGTTGTGAGTTTACATCTGGTTGATCATAGGAAGCGCTGCCGGATTGTCAGTTAATCCTGACAAAACTAAAATTTCCTGCGGGATTGCCTTGGGAGTCGGGGCAGGAAAGGGAGGGGGAAGCGGTTTCAGCCGCTGTCTCTTTCGGGGCCCGGATCATGGGGATCGGGCTTGATCATTGTTTCGACTACTGCCGGATGAACCGCAGAATAAAGCTTGTACCCCCTTGCGGGGTAAACAAGGAATGTCGAATTTCGAAGTGGAGTGCCGTGTCAGTCCTTTATCCTTCGTTATTCCTTGTTCGATAATCGATATTCGTTTGTTAACTCTGGCCGAAACGATGATCAAGGCCAGGGAATTACATTAGGGGGCCAGATCCCGGTTGCGGAGGTATTCACTCAAGGATTGCCGGGTAATGCCGAGCAGCCTGGCTGCCGAGGTTATGTTGCGGTTGGTGCGGCGCAGGGCCTCCTCGATCAGCAGGATGCGTGCCTCCTTGAGGGTGGGGATGGCAGCGCCGAAGGTGATGGCCGGTTTTTCAACATACGGGGGATTGCCAACGGCCTGGCGGAATACTTCCAGGGAAAGGAGGTCGCTGCTGTGCTTGCTCATGGCCTCAAACACCAGGGAGCGAAACTCCCGGATGTTGCCGGGATAGTCATAGGCGGCCAAGAGGGGGAAGATCTCCTTTGGCACTGCGGGTATTTTCCGGCCGAGTTCCTGGCTGACCTCGGCAAGGAAATGATTGAGAAGCAGGGGGATGTCGTCCCGCCGTTCCCTTAGCGGCGGCAGATGGATCTCATGGGCATGAAGGCGAAAATAGAGATCCTTTCGGAAGGCCCCGGACTTGACAAGCTCGTCGAAATCGCGATTGGTGGCGGTGATGATCCGGGCATCGGTGAATTGCGGCTGATCCGAGCCGAGCGGCAGATATTCCCGTTCCTGCACGAGACGGAGTAGTTTCAGTTGGGAAACCAGGCTCAACTCCCCGATCTCGTCCAGGAATAGGGTGCCGCCGGCCGCCCTTTTTACCTGGCCGCCCCGAATGCCCTCGGCCCCAGTATAGGTCCCCTTCACATGACCGAACATGGTGTCGGCAAAGACCGTGTCATCCAGCCCGGAGACATTGACCGCCACGAACAAACCCTCGGCCTTGCTCAGGGTGTGCACGGTCCGGGCGATGAGTTCCTTGCCGACCCCGGTCTCGCCGGTGATCATGACCGGCTGGGTGGTGGCGGCAATCGCCTCGACATAGGAGAAGATGGCGAGCATCTTTTCGTTGTTGGTGATGATATTGCCGAAGGCCTCCGGGTCCCTGGCCCGTGCCCTTGGCCCCCGGTTCCGCAATATCTGGTTTTCCCGGCGTAGTTCCCGCACCTCCAGGGCGCTGCGGGTGGAGGAGAGGAGGCGGGCGGTGTCGATGGGTTTTACGATGTAGTCAAAGGCCCCGAGGCGCATGCATTGTACCGCTACCTCAATATTGTCCGTAGCGGTCGCGATCACCACCGGTATGTGGGGATGGTCGGCCACGATCCTGGCCAGGAGATCGATACCGGCGACATGCGGCATGGTGAGATCGAGTAGGACTATTGCCACCTCCTGCCGGCCGAGACAGGGCATGACCTCCCGGCCATCGGAGAGGGCCAGGATATTGGTGAGGCCGTTGGCCGCAAAGGTCCTCCTGATCGCCTTCAACACCGGCTCATCATCGTCTACCAGGAGTATCGGCAAATCCGGTATCAGTCGTTCACGCATGGGTCTCTTGGGTGTTTTTTCACTATTCACTATTCACTAACCACTAGCCACTGCGGCCACTGGCCGCACTATGGCATAGCTATCATGAAGAAA
>CAZDYX010000483.1:0-2649 GCA_964509775.1 uncultured Desulfobulbia bacterium
CTCCCACCGTTTCACCCTTTCACAGTTTTTTCCAGATAGGCCCAAACGATGATCAAGGCCATTTGAACTTTTCGTTGCTTTGCCCCTAACAGACTACAGACTAACCAACCTGAGTAGTTACTAACAATCGGGAAAGGCGCCATGGAAAAGATGTCGGACATAATCCCCTGGCTTAGAAAACTCGAAACCACATATCTCGGAAGGACCATCGAGGTCCTGACCCAGACCGAATCCACCAACAGTGTGGCCATGGCCCTGGGCCTCAATAATGCCCCGGCCGGCACCCTGATTATCGCCGACACCCAGTCCAAGGGCCGGGGCCGCCTGGGCAAGAGTTGGTATTCGGAGGCAGGAACCGGCCTCTATTTCTCTCTCGTCTTGCGGCCTTCCCTTCCCCTGGTGGATCTCCCCAAAATTACGCTCGCCGCCGGGGTAGGGGTATGTCAGGCGATCGAGGAGCAAACCAATCTTTTCCCCGGCCTTAAATGGCCCAATGACCTTTTGCTCGCCGGCAGGAAGTTCGGCGGCATCCTCACCGAAACCGGTCCCTGTCGCTCAGCAAGGCCTCTTGTTATCCTCGGCATAGGCATAAATGTCCTCACCCCGCAAGCCGCCTTTCCGGAAAATCTGCAGCAGAAGGCCACCTCCCTCCTTACTCATTCAAGCAAAGAGGTGTGCCGAGGTAAGTTGCTCTCCAGCATCCTTGTCCGACTTGAAAAAATATTTACCCTTCTTGAACAGGGTGGTTTTCAAGAAATACTCGCGGCCTGGAAGGTCCGCGATGCCTATCGAGACGCCAACATTACCTGCCTTACGCCGGAGGGCCGGGTAATCTCCGGCATCTCTCTGGGCCCGGATGAGCACGGGGTGCTGCACATCCGGGATGATGAGGGGAAAATACACGAGGTTTTTTCAGGGGATATCAGTTTATGACTCAGGTTGGTTAGGCTGTAGTCTGTTAGACTATTAGTCGTTGCGCATGATCTTCTCCTACGACCTAACAGACTAACAGCCTAACACCTATCTACCTAAAACGGTTGCCATTCAAAGGACTCCACGATCAGCTCCTCTTCCTTGGCAGGAGTTTTATCCGCAAGGACCCAAAGGGAGAGATTGACCAACAGATTGTCGCCGTCTTTCGGCACATTCTCCCCCCTATAGGTCCACCCGTGAACAATATCTTGCGGGGTCGGGGACAGCCCCTGGGAACTCCGGAAGGAAATGGAGTTTGCCGCCCATTGGATGGCGTGGGTGGAATATTCTTGGCTCAGGGTTAGGGAAAACCGTTCACGATGACCGGAAACAGTAAAGGGTTGCAGGACAAATTGGGCATTCGGGCCGGCTTCGTCCCCCCACCGGGCAAATTCGACGTCAAACTCGAGCATATCTTCCTTGCTCTTGGTGTCGGCATATAAAAAGGGACTGGCAACGACATATTTATCAAGGAGATCCACCCGGCCGGCAAGATGAAAGGTATAGGTGCCATAGCCGAGGGGTTGCATCAGGGAGACCTGGGCACAGAGCCATTTCCCCTCCCGGCAGGTGGTCTTGAGATGAAGTCGGCCCTGTCCATCCACCGAGACGTTAGCAGCGGAAAAATCGTTTATTCCGGGATCCAGTTCATCGCCCGCCCTGATCGCCCACTCGCGACCGGAGAACTTAATGGTGGGAAGACTGGTGCCGGCCAGGACGTTTTCGTTGTCTATCCGTAAAGGAAATTGGCCATAGGGGTCTTGTTCGGCAAGGGCGTTATACCCGTTTCGGATGACAAAGGCCGAGATCTGCCGCCAGTCCCGGACCCAGGTCTTAAAGGTACCATCCCGGTTGATCGGCAGATATGCCCTTTTGTCTTCATACGGTTGGGCGTACCACCTGTTGGTCTGGATGAACACCACGACCCGTACCTCGTCAGGATTTTTGATGCCGGTCACCTGGCCCGTAACGATATTATCGGGCTTGGTTTCAGCCAAGCGGATGGATATTCCGGGTTTGCTGCCTATGTCGCCCCCCCAGGCCGTATTTTTTTGTGTCTCTCCAATGGACAAAAAAATTACGATGACGGCAAGAAGGGGAATAGTAAACTGATGAATGATGTTCATTTATTTTTTTGATGCCGAAGACGAAAGACCAATTTCCCGAAATTCTTATCTGTTGTCAATAAAAGTACTCCTTCTCTGCTTACAAGTCCAGGCACAATACAGCCTGTTTCTATGACCGCCGGTCCTTGGAGCTGGTGGTGGCGTGCCTCTATAAACACGACGTTTCTTTGCCCCCCCTATAGTGCCCAGACACCGGAGATTGCCCTCGACACATCCTTTAAGCAGCACACCTTTACCCCGGCCCTCGCTATCCCGGTCGCGTTTCCCTTCGACCGCCCAGACCTCCATCAATCAGGTGCAGGCCCCGGCCACCGTCAACGAACAGGAAGGGTATGTTACCGGTGTTGGGTAACGGGGCGTCACAGGGTCGGATTTGATGCATTCGTAAAAAGTCGTCACCCAGGTGAAAATTCAGTTCAATACCTTCTTGAGGGGTACCGGGGTCCAGAGAGTACTTAACTCATTGAAAATACTGGATTCCGGCTTTTCCCCGTACCAAGGGGGTATTGAACTGAATCAAGCGAGGACTAAACAGAGCGCCGGAATGACG
>CAZDYX010000484.1:0-2649 GCA_964509775.1 uncultured Desulfobulbia bacterium
GATATAATCACCTACACTTGTTAATTTATGTAGGTGATTATATCAATTGCAGCCATCGTGTCAAGGGGCATCTTCAAGGGTCTGATGACACAATCAGACTTTGGGCCGAAACGACGATCAAGATCCTTTTTTCTGCACGCGCTCACTAATGAACGGCTTTTGCCCTTGACATGCCGGTTGCCTACACGTATTTATGCACGTTTAAATGAGGTGCGCTATGCAGAAAAAATTAACAATAACCGTTGATGAAGAGGTTTACGAGGGACTCCACAAGACCATTGGCCCCCGCAAAATAAGCAAATTCGTTCAAGAACTGGTCCGGCCCCACGTCGTTCGCCCCAATCTTGATGCAGCCTACGCCGAAATGGCAAAAGACACGACCCGAGAGAAGGAAGCCTTGGAGTGGGCTGAGATTACCTTCAAGGACGTAGCCCATGAAACGGCGTGAGGTCTGGTGGGTTAACTTGGACATTCAATAGAAACTGGCCCAAATTAAATTAAGTTTGTACACGCGGGAACGCCATGCGTATTTTTCTCAAAGTCTTGGGCCTGGCGGTCATGCTGGCTGTTCTCTTCGCAGCCGGATTCGCCCTCTGGGGTGACCGGTTTGAGTCCCTTTTAAACCAGGAGGCGAACATCCGCTGGTTTAGCCAGACTAAATCCTATGGCTGGACCATCGGATTTGGTCTTCTGGTCTCCGATCTCCTGTTGCCGATCCCGGCCACCGGGATTATTGCCGCCCTGGGCACGGTGTACGGAGTTGCAGTTGGAACTTTCATCGGGGTGCTCGGCACAACCGGGGCCGGCCTTATCGGCTATGTCCTGGCGCGATTTGCCGGACGGCGGGTCACCAGGGCCATTGCCACAGATAAAGAGCTTGAACGATTCCGGTCCTTTTTTGAGGAGTGGGGTGCGGTAGCGGTCATTGTCAGCAGGGCATTGCCTATTCTCCCGGAGGTCGTGGCCATTTTGGCCGGCCTGGCCATGATGACCCCGGTTCGGTTCGTTGCCGCCCTCCTCTTCGGCACCATTCCAGTGTCCTTTCTGTGCGCCTATCTTGGCCATGCAGCCCGGAGCGTGCCCGCCTTCGGCGTGTTTATTGCCGCGGTACTTCCACTCGCACTCTGGCCCGTATTTCTGCGAATAATTCCAGGTGCACGTGAACGGATTAAGCCTCCGAGGGTTTCCTAAAAAGCCCGACAGGACTTAATCCTAATAAAACGTAAGTAAAACTCATCATCTTTATTGCTGTTTTTCCTGATTATCCCGCATTAATGTTGCCAAATTTTTATTAGTACGGTAAAAATACGGCATGACCTACTTTGACCGCCTACTTGATTTGAGGCAGGAAGCAGAAAAAAGATCCATTTTCTTGTTCGGCCCAAGGCAGACAGGAAAAACTTCGTTTATCAAGAGGCTATTTCCGGAAGCGATTCGCTATGACCTTTTGCGCTCCGATGTCTTTTTCCGCATCACCCAACGCCCTCATCTGATCAGGGAAGAATTGACAGGGCAGAAAGTTTCACCAGAGAAAGGCCCTGTCATCATTGATGAAATTCAGAAACTGCCGATTCTTCTGGATGAAGTACATTTTCTCATTGAGGAGCACGGCTTCCGTTTTATTCTTACCGGCAGCAACGCCAAGAAATTAAAAAGAGGCGCGGCAAATCTTCTTGGGGCAGAGCTCGGACCCGTCACCTGTTCCCCTTGGTTTCTGCCGAGGTCCCTGAATTTGATATTCTTCGCGCTATTCGTTGGGGTAGTCTACCGCCTGTTTACCTTTCCGATGAACCGGAGGAAGATCTTCTTGCCTATTGCGGCAGTTACCTGCAGGAAGAAATCAAAGGAGAGGGCATCGTGCGGCGCATTGAAAATTTTTCCCGGTTTCTGCAGACGGCAGCACTTATCAATGGAGAGTTGCTAAATTTCGAATCTCTTGCCAGTGATTGTGGAATACCCGCCAGAACCTTACGGGAATATTTTTTAATCCTTGAGGAAACTCTAGTAGGGACCTTATTACATCCATATAAGCGCGTCCTGCATCGCAAACCCGTCAGCACTGCTAAATTCTACTTTTTTGATGTAGGCGTAGCCAATGTGCTGGCTGGCCGAAAAAACCTAAATCCAAGGACGGAACTCTTCGGCAGGGCATTTGAACATTTCATTTTTACCGAACTGCGCAGTTATCTCGCATACTCGCGGGATAAAAGGCCTTTGACTTTCTGGCGTGACCACTCCGGTCACGAAATAGACTTTATTATTGGGGATGAAATCGCCATAGAAGTAAAAGCAGCAGAGATAGTGTCAGAGAAACATTTGAAATCCTTGCGTTTGGAAAAGGTTGAAAAAACATTCCGGCATACCGTCGTCGTTTCCCTTGATCCTGTGCCAAGAATTGTAGGGAAGGTGGAAATTCTTCCATGTGCCGAATTTCTGGGGCGGCTCTGGAGCGGGAGTTATTGAGTAGGGTGGTCGGTTTTTTATAAGCGGAAGGGGACGCTGGTTCTAAAACAACTTATTTTCTGATGGCACAGAGGAATGGATCAGCAGAGTCATGGCTCGGATTTATCCAGCGAGAGCGCGCCTGAGTGTCGTATCTAGTGCCTGAACGGAAATTCGGGTTTCACGGATATTAGGTCCTTTAGGTCC
>CAZDYX010000485.1:0-2649 GCA_964509775.1 uncultured Desulfobulbia bacterium
GGTCGGCTTCGGGCTGCGATAACGGAAATCCGGATGATCTGGGCTTCGATTTAGAACTCGTTTTAAAGTGGTGACATCGCCAACGCCGCCGATATCGGCCTCGACAAAAAACATTGGCTCCGGGTGGCGACAACGAGAACTCGGCTGATCCGGACTTCGAAAAAACTCGGCCTCGACCGATGACATGTCAAGCGCCCCAGATAGCGACGTCGAAACGGATTCCAATAGGTGATACCGCCAGCGCCGCGGCCTACGGACTCCGACGGAAAAAAACCTCGGCCTGTGGGGAGTTGCTGCGGCCAGCGCCGCAGTTAACGACTTCGAGCCGTTCTAATGGGTGAGATCGCGAGCGCGAGGCGGCCCGGCTCAACTAAAAAATCAACCTGATGCCGGGTTATTTTGACGTTAGGAGGAAGCTCGTTATTCAATGGCTACCACAAAGATATGCGTAACTCGCACAAATTTCGGAGGCAAAACATGAGTGACCCACTTGCCAGAACTCTTAGAGGTAGAGAGTTCACTGGAATAATTGATCAACTTGTCCGTGGCAAATACTTTGGTTTCATAACCGTTGATGCGCCAGAGCTTAAGAAAGTCTTTTTTCATGCAGATCACCTCTTGGATGTCGGCTTCAAAGAACTACGAATCGGAGACAAGGTATCATTCTATGTTGACACAGATGAAAAAAACCGAACCGGTGCCCGGAGGTTGAGTGTCATAACAGGAGACGCCCTGATACCCTTCAAGGACATCCAATTCGGGTATGCAAGTGCCGAAGACGAAAGCACCAAGTGCCCTATTCTGCTTATTAAGGGCTTCATTGACAACGAAGGCTTTGCCGATGAACTTTGCTTTGGTTCGCGCTTCTTGGTTCTCGGCGACAAAGGCTCCGGCAAATCTGCTTTGGCGGAACATCTCCGGCTGTCGTCACAAGATCGACACGATATGTTCATCAAGACCATCTACCTTTCCGATTTTCCATTCGTGAATTTCACCAAGATTATTAATACTGATGACTTGCCCGCTTCTCGATATCCCACAGCTTGGTCTTGGGTGCTCCTGCTGTACCTAATAGAGTCAATATCAAATGATGAAGGTGCAAGCACTGCATTAGACCATGAGTTCCATAGAATCCTGACTTGCCTAAATCGACTTGGGCTACTACCTTCGCCGAGCGTAAAACAACTAGTCAATTCCTCAACCAGTACATCATTTAAGCTCAATTTGTCTCCATTTTTTGAGGTAACCAGGAACACTTCATCTCCAAAAATCGAAGAAGCGATTCCTTTCTTTATCGAGAATCTTAGGAACCTATTATCGACCTGCCGAAGTGCGAGCAAGCACCTGTTGATCATAGATGGTCTGGATGACATACTGACTTTCGAACCCGTCCAATATGAGGCCTTGGGTGCTCTCTTACTTGAGGCTTCTAGACTGAATTCGCATTTCTTTCAGGCTGATTGCCCCTGTAAAGTTGTGTTACTGTGCCGTACTAATTTGTTCGATCGGTTGCCGGGTCCCAATAAAAACAAGGTGCGCCAAGACTCTGCAATCTATCTGGATTGGTATGGAGCCGAGCGGAATCCTAAGAATACCAAGCTAGTTCAACTGGCTAACAATCGGGCCAAGCTATCTGATAATCGTATACACGAGGTATTTGATGCCTACTTTCCAAGGCTCTATTATGGTAAAGACATAATTAGATTTTTTCTAGCGTATACCCGTCATAATCCACGAGACTTCTTGCAATTACTCAAGGCTATCCAGAGACATGAAAAGTCCGTTCGAGTATGGAAAGATGCCATAAAAGCAGGCCTTGTTGATTATTGCGAGAACTACTTTTTACCAGAAATCAAGGATACCTTGGACGGCTATCTTGATAACACAACAATCGATCTGATTTTCCACTTGCTCGCGACATTGGGAAAACGGAGATTCAATCTAGCTGCTTTGACAAATACGGTGGAGTCGACTCCAAGATATCAGGCAATTGATCTTAATAATATTTTAGATGCCCTTTTTGAGTGTAGTGCAATAGGCAATGTACGCGAGTTAGCCAATAATTCAGAGTATGCCAGCTTCAAGTTCCGTAATCGGAACTCCGTTTTCAGTCAAGCTAATGACATAGTTCTTCAGAATGCTATATGGTTAGCATTGAGCGTGCAACATGGCACAAACATAGAAGAGGATTTCTTTGATCCCGAAATGGAGGAAGGTCTCTCCTAATCGGGTAGCCGGGGGGTGGGCACCCCCGGCTACCACACCACCCTGCATGCGGGTCCGCACAGGGCGGTTCCCAAAGAAAATCGGGCCGTAGCCGTGGGGCAATGAGGGACAACCTTAAATAATCAAATAACCTGTTTTTGGTGAGTGACATCGCGAGCGCCGCGGATATGGGCCTCGATAAAATCACAGCCCTTCGAGGCGACAATGACATCTCCGGCGATATCGTAAGTATGGCACAAGAAAAAAACCCGGCCTGACGGGAGCGGACTCGGCGACCGTCGCGGACATCGACTGCGACGGCAAACCATGGCTCGACAGGAACTGATCCGGCAAGCCTAAACGATATCGACTTCGAGCCGTTCTAACCGGCGACATCGCAAGCCCGCGGCCCCTCGCCCAACCAAAAAAATTAACCCGACGAGC
>CAZDYX010000486.1:0-2633 GCA_964509775.1 uncultured Desulfobulbia bacterium
ACAAATCGCGGCTGCAAGCCGCTCCCACAAAATGGACGAAACGATGATCAAGGCCCGAAATTCCTTGTTCGACATTCGAAATTCGTTTTGCAGTGGAACAAGACAACTTGGGTTGCGGGCATAGCCCACCTTAGCTCTTGTGATACCAAGATTAATCTCTTGGTTTGGGTCATCTGCCTATGCGTTATGACTACGGCTATTTCGAGGGCGACCGTTTGGGGAAGATGGGGGATTTTCGCCTCTGGCGCCGGATCATCGGTTACACGCGTCCCTATTTGCAGGGGGTGGCCGGGGCGGTTCTGTTGTCCATAGTCATTACCGGCGCCAGCCTCACCCTTCCCTATCTCGTAAGTATCGGCGTCGACCGCTATATCACCAAGGGCTCCCTAGACCTCGCCGCCCGCCTTTCCGGGCTGGTCGGCCTTGCACTCCCCTTTGCCGGACTTGTCTTCTTTGATTTTCTTGCCAATTTTTCCCAAGTGACCATGCTGGAATGGACCGGGCAACACGTCATGCATCGGATGCGGCAAGATCTTTTCGTACATCTGATGGGCCTTGAGCTTTCCTTTTTTAACCGTTATCCCATCGGTCGGCTGGTCACCCGTCTTACCAACGACATCCAGAACATGCACGAGATGTTCGCCTCGGTGATCGTGACCCTTTTTAACGACATGATCCGCCTGGTGGGCATTATGATCATGCTCTTCCTGATGAACTGGCGGCTTGCCCTGGTCTTGTTCTTCATAGTGCCGGTGATGTTTCTTATCACCTTATGGTTCAGCAAGATGGCCCGGGACGCCTTCCGGGCCATCCGCAGCGAGCTTGCCCGTATCAATGGCTTTCTGCAGGAAAGCCTGGCCGGTATGGCGGTGATTCAGCTTTTTTTGCGGGAAGAGGACACCCGTGCCCGGTTTGCGGCCATAAACCAGACCTACTATGAAAAGACCATGTTCCAGATCAATGTCTTCGGCATCTTTGTCCCGCTCATCGAGGTACTCTCCGCCCTCGGCACTGGCGTCATTATCTCTTACGGCGGTTGGGAGATAATGGAACAACGGATGACCATCGGGGTCCTGGTGGCCTTCCTGTCCTATATGCGCCTCTTTTTTCAGCCCCTCCGGGAGCTCTCCCAGAAATATTCCATTGTCCAGTCGGCCATGGCCTCGGCAGAGCGGATCTTTCAGTTGCTGGATACCCCGGCCGGACTCCGGATTGCCGAGGTCCCGAAATTGCCCGTCTCTTCCCTGGAAGGAAGGATCGAGTTTTTCGATGTTACCTTCGGGTATGAAGCGGATCGGCCGGTCCTCAATGACTTTTCCCTCAATGTGCGGCCGGGCGAGACCATTGCCATCGTGGGGGCAACCGGTTCCGGCAAGACCACGATCATCAGTCTTCTGGAGCGGTTTTATGACCCGGACCAGGGTGTGATCCGCTTTGACGGCGTGGATCTTAGGGAGCTTAATCCCCAATGGCTACGGACCCAGATCGGCCTGGTGATACAGGAGGTCTTTCTAGTGCCGGCAAGCGTGCGGGAAAACATCCTGCTTGATCAAGAGATGGATGACGAGGCCCTGCAAAGGATTATTGCCGATTCCCAGTTGATGGAATTGATAAGGCAACTGCCCTTGGGTCTTGCCACCAGAATCGGGGAGGGGGGCATCGAGCTCTCCGCCGGTCAGCGGCAGCTCCTGGCTTTCGCCCGGGTGCTCGCCCGCGACCCCCGGGTCCTGATCCTCGATGAGGCCAGCGCGAACATCGACTCCGAGACCGAGGTCCTTATCGAACGGGCCATAGAGGTGACGCTTGCCCGGCGGACCAGCATCGTTATTGCCCATCGACTTTCCACTATCCGTCGGGCAGACCGGATCCTCGTCATGGACCAGGGCCGGATCGTGGAACAGGGCACCCATGATGCCCTAATGGCCGCAAAGGGGGTCTATCATCATTTGCAGACGCTTCAAAACGGCAACGGCCTTTCGCGGACGGCAAGGCAAGCGGTCGCATAAAGAGGGCTAATCACTTACTTCAGGCAATTGGTGCGCACAGCGCACCCTACGAATACCCAGCGTGTAGGGTGCGCTGTGCGCACCATTCGGCTTGTAAAAAACAGGTGCAGGGTAACATATGCATGAGATGTCGTTGGCCATGAACATTGTAGATATCGCCTGCACCAAGGCTACTGAGGCAGGAGGGACAGCCATCCGGGAGATCGAGGTGGAGGTGGGCCGTCTGGCGGGTGTTATGGTCGAGTCCTTAAGCTTCTGCTTTTCCGCCGCAACCCACGGCACCATGGCCGAGGGCGCCGAGCTTCGCATTATCGACACCCCGGCCGAGGCCGAGTGTATGGAATGCAGGACGAAATTTGCCATTGAGTCATGCTGGGGCAGGTGCCCCTCCTGCGACTCATGGCGTCTCGACGTTCTTAAGGGCAGAGAGCTGCGTGTTCTGTCAATAACCTTTGATGAGTAACCGCTAGTTTTTGTGGCTCATCGCGGATTAGTGGGAAGATGCCAAATGAATGGTGCGCATAGCGCACCCTACAAAAACATCGAGTCACATTTAACCAGCATGTATTCTCCATTTTTGGTAACTACTCAGTTATGGCAGAACTTGTCATGTAATACGTCATTCCG
>CAZDYX010000487.1:0-2630 GCA_964509775.1 uncultured Desulfobulbia bacterium
GACATCGCAAGCCTGGGGGGCAAAGGCAAAAACCTAGGCCTGACGGGATATGACGTTGGCGAGCGCGGCCGACTTGGGCTTCGATAAAACCTCAGCTTGACGGGAGCTGATCCGGCAAGCCTGTATGAGCAATCGGCGCAATCGGGGACGGCGCAATCGGGGACGTTGACGCAATCGGGGACGTTGATACGTAGCGTGCTTTGGTTCTGATTACATGGAATGTGTTCCAACCAGCGGCTCGACACCGACCGGGCAAAACCTGCCCGGCGGGTCAGCCGCACGTTGGCAAAAAAGAGGAGAGAAGAACAACAGCTAATTGCATATGCAATTTGGCTTCGAAACACGTCTGAATAAAATGTGCATTCATGACAACAACCTGAGGTACAAGGATAAACCTATGCGAACTTATTTTTCAATTCATCAACTAAGTATTGCCAAAATCATTCTTGTTTTAGGAACATTTTTTTTGTTTGGCTGTGCAGAACAACTAAAGATTAAGCCTGACGTATCTCGAACTGATATAGCAATAGTTGTTTCGGGAAAGATCGATTATTCAGGCAATCGGGATTATCTGCCCAACACAATTGCCGAAGACAATTTGCAGCATTCTGATATTATTATAAAATATGAGCATTCTGTTTCCTATGGTGGCACCACGCCGGGGACTGACTTGATTACAGCATTTATTCCTACTACGCTTTTGGGCACACCTACTGGCAATAATGAACTGTTCATTCAAGGTAAACTTGAAATATATAAAAGCTCCACCATTATTAAATCTTATATCGCTGAATGTGTTGTGGAAAAATCTCGGAGTGTTTGGAGTGGCATCGATTATAGTGAACTAAGAAGGAGGGGATTGCTGGCAATAAAAGAAAATATTGAGATGCAAATGATGTCAGATAAAAATTTTTTTAGTACCATCAACAGTAAACTTTGAAAAGGAGAAAATATTATGAACATAATTCGCAATTTTGCAATTGGTATTATTTTATGTCTTGTGGCGTCTTTAGAATTTGGGTGTACAACAGCAACTGGCCCTGCTTTTCAGAAGATTAGCCAAATACCCCAAGAAAAGGGCTTGGTGTATATATATCGGCCGGATTCTATTATGGGCGCTGCAATTCATTATGATGTATATGCCGGCGATGTAAAATTGTGTGATCTGGTTCGAGGCGGTTATTGTACCTACCTCGCAAAGCCTGGTGAGTTGGAAATTTGGGGAAAAACAGAAGCTAAGGGATCAGTTACTGTTGATGTCAAGGCTGGGCAGGAACATTATGTAAAAGGTGGGCTATCTGTTGGCGTATTTGTGGGCCATCCGAATCTTACCATTGTCGATCAAATCGTTGGCTCAAAAGAGATAGAAGAATGCAAACTCCTTACAGTTAATCAATCCAAATAACAAAACAAATTGCATGAGCAAAGGCATAAATTTATCGTAGCAGGCGGCTCGCTGCGCATAGTGCCTTTGTATGATTGCGGCGGGGTGGTCGCGGCACTAGCCCCGCCTCGGGGCTCAACTCAAATGGTTGCATCAGACTCGTTAGCCGCGAGTGCCCAGCCCTGCTGGCAATTGCCACGTTTTAGCAAGTTCGACATGCGGCAGGCGTGGTGAGAGTCCGCGAGTTCAAGGCAAGTAGGCTTTGGTTCCACCCTGTTGAATTTTACATTATTTCACCGGCAATTTCTAAAAATAATTTGCGACGTTCTAATGGAATTTTTCAGGATTGCTTTACCTAAACCTATTAAAATTGAAACACAACATATCCTAAGATCAAGTCAGAAATATGGGTTTCTTAAATTTTCTTTTCAAAAGAGGGCCTAAAAAAGTAGTGGTTTCAAAAGAAGCCCTTGTCTTTGCTAAAGAAGGAGTAGTCATGCAAATACTTTCGTTAGGTGTTCCGACGTTATTCATTTCACAAATGCAGGCCTTGTCATCCCATATGTTCCTGATTGCCGGGGCGGTGCGACCCTCGTGGTTTCTTAGGGCATTGAGCATTTTGCTGCTCGCTACACTGACACTCTGTAGCTGCACTATGCATCACAAGTTCTATGCTGGAGCAGACAGACCGGAGAGCGAAGTAGCTCTGCTGGTGTACGAGGGCACTTGGGGTGATCATACGATAGTTCTCAAGGAAGTTGACGGTGAAAAACGAAAATTTGGCTCCGCATGGGATGGAGGGTACCGCATAGAATTGCTTCCAGGGACCCACACTTTGTCTGTATTCTGCAAGAGCGCGTCGCCGGTGCGGCAGGAAGAGAACTACGGCAAGATAACGAGTTATTGGGCTTTATCAGGTATAATGGCGTTAGAATTTACCGCTCAGGCAGGCCATGTCTATAGGCCAAAGGCAAATTATGAAAATCAAAGATGGCTGGTCTGGGTTGAAGATGTAACCGGCAAAGCTAATTAGCTCCCCGTCACCCTGCATCCACCAAGGTGCATGTGTTTGGTGGTTCTGTCATTGAGGCAGAGAGCAGGGGTTTGGCCAAGCTATCCGCTAAGGGGTGTCAGGGACGACCATAACAAGTGAATAACTTGTTGAGCGCTTATCTAGCAAAAGGTATAGGTGCATTTTCAGAAGAGCCCTTGGCTCCGAGCGGCGACAACGAGAACTCGGCTGACC
>CAZDYX010000488.1:0-2620 GCA_964509775.1 uncultured Desulfobulbia bacterium
TGCGAATGACAACCGAAAATTGACCACCTGTGATCACCGAATATTGACCACCCTGAAATTAAGAAGATGAAGGGTGATGGGGTGTCACCCAGGGTTGTTTGTTTCCGGGGCAGGAGAAAAGGAGGGAGCCGTAGGCGACCGGAGTTTCTCCTGCCCCCGGAGGCCCCCTTCGCTGCCGATTCAGTTTCCAGCAGGCCTTTCTGTGGATTGTATGCGGTGACAACCATCTTCATTTTCCCTTTTTGAGATGTTGACGCTTGAGACTTTCCCTCAAGCGATGGCTGTCCCAATGGCAGTTGATGATATGGGCTCTGTGGGTCAAACGATCAAGAAGGGCCGCGGTCATCACCGGATCGCCGAATACCTGCGTCCAGTCGGCAAAACCGAGATTGCTGGTAATAATCACCGACCCTTTTTCTTGACGCTCAGCAAGAACTTGAAAGAGCAATTCAGCACCTTCCTTGGAAAATGGGATGTAGCCAAGCTCGTCAAGAATCAGCAGATCGTAACGGGCATGCCGCCCAATCAGACGCCGAAGATCTTTCTCTTGGCGGGCTTCGATAAGTTCGTTCACCAAGCCATAGCAGCTGATAAACCTGGTCCGGTAATTGTTCCTGCAGGCCTCAACACCAAGCGCCGTTGCCAGATGGGTCTTGCCTGTGCCGCTGCTGCCAAGGAAAATTACATTGCGATGCTCTTTGATATAGGCGCCTCCGGCCAACTCCCGGATAACCCGGAGGTCGAGGTCGGGCACGGCGGCAAAATCAAAGCCCTCCAAGGTCTTCAGCAGAGGGAATTTCGCCTCTCGCACCCGGCGGTTGAGCCTGTTTTCCGCTCTGGCTTGCAACTCGGCCGTTGTTAGTTCCAGCAAAAACTCATCGTAGCCGGGACCACTCTCTTTTGCCTGGCGGATCTTGGCTTCTAGATCCCGAGCCGTGGTCGATAGGCTCAGTATCTTGAGATTCTCACGCAATTCGACCATGGTTGCAGTCATCATTGCACACCTCCCAACACACCATAGACCCTCACGTCAGGAGATGGCAGGCTCGGCCAGTTGGTAAGCGGTGCAATGGTGGCGGTCGGTTCATTGGCATAGATCAAGAGATGCCGGACCCCTTCACTGCCGTTAAGATTCTTTTCCAGGGCGAGTTCAACCGCCGCCTCCACCTCCCTGGCCTTATAACGGCTGTACAGCATCAGTACAGCAATAAAGTCCTTGATCCCTTTGGTCTCGCCCTGCACGCGGCAAAAACTCGCAAGCAATTGATGCAGCGACTGCGGCCAGTGTTCCCGCCATTGTCGGATCACTCGCGCACTAGCAAACGCCATCGGGCGCTGCTGGATCAAATCCAGGTAATGCTCCGGGGCAAGACTCCAGTTGTTGTTGGCAAACAGCCGTTCGTGGACTGCCAGTCGTTTGCCGCCGGAAAAAATCTCCACCCGGTCCACATGCGCGAGGGCCTTCAGTTTACGGCCTGCGTATTGCCATGGCACGGAGTAGCGGTTCTTGTCTACCGTTACCGTGGCGTATTTATCGACCCGAGGCTCGTACAGCTGGATATTGCTGTAGGCTATTGCCGGCGTCTCAAGGAGATGACCTTTCTCGCTCTCGTAGAGTTCGGCGACACTCTCCGTACGGCCGGCCATCTTGTGCGATCCGTACGCCAGGCAGTCACAGAGAAGCTTTTCATTGAGTTCCTCAAGGCTGTCCGCCTCCGGCACCGGAACCATATAGTTCCGCCGAGCAAACCCCACTAACCCCTCAACCCCGCCTTTTTCGTTGCCGCTGTCAGGGGAGCAGAACCGTGCGACAAAACTGTAATAGGCCTTGAACTTACTAAAGCTTTCCTGCTCAATACGCTTCTTGCCATGCAAAACTTTGCGAACCGCAGTTGTCAAATTGTCGTAGATCAGTACCGGAAAGATCCCGCCGAAAAAGTCGAAGGCTTTGATGTGGGCGTCAAAAAATGCCTGCTGACGCTCACAGGGATAAAAGCGAACGAAATGCTTCCCGGAAAATTTGCTCCGCATGCAGAAAAACTTCAGCCGGATTGTTGCCCCGCCTAGTACTGCCGTCGCAGTGCCCCAGTCCACCTCCGCTTCCTGACCCGCCTCGGGTTCGCAGGCGATGAACACCTGGCTGGAAAGATCGAGACCCAAATCCATTCGCATCTCTCGCACAAACCGACGGACATTCGATTCACTTCCCTGGTAACCCTGCTCGGTGCATAATCGGTTGTATACTCGCCGTGCGGTGTGGCGGTGCTTCTTCGGTTGCTCCTTGTCTTTTCTCAGCCACTCCTCGATAATCGAACGGTATGGGCCAAGTACAGGAAACAGTGGCTGTTCACGTTCCTTGTAGCCCCACGGCTCTCCTCGCAGAGCCTTTTTGATGGTGTTGCGTGAATGCCCTGTCTGTCTCGCCAGTTCGCTGATGTTCTTGTCGTAGACCCTATGGGCCGTCCTGAGGTATTCGTATTGATCCATTTTGAGCAACTCCCCACCTCCGCTTTAGATGTCCAAAAATCCAACATCATAGTCGAAAGTGCTCTGCTCAGGGTGGTCAATTTTCGGTAATCACTACCCCCCTTGCCTGGTCAATTTTAGGTTAGCACAACCA
>CAZDYX010000489.1:0-2620 GCA_964509775.1 uncultured Desulfobulbia bacterium
TACCTCGGAAGTGGACTTTCACCTCTCAGATCGCGCCTGCTCCCAGGCGCACGGACCCCGGTTTTCACCAGGGTGACGACCTTTGCAAAATGCTCAAACGGAAGGATTACAAACCTACAGATGTTTCTGCGGTGTTATACTGTCGTCAAGATGTGAGCAGGCGCGGCATGCAGTTTCAGTCCCAAGGCCTTGCATACCTTCAGCACAGTAGCAAAGCTCGGGTTGCCTTCCGGAGAAAGGGATTTGTACAGGCCTTCTCTTGAGAGACCGGTGTCGCGTGCCAACTGCATTATGCCGCGGGCGCGGGCGATCTCACCGAGGGCCGCGACAATCACGGCCGGGTCGCCGTCAGATTCATCAATGACGGCTTGCAGATATAACGCACAATCTTCCTCGTTTTTTAGATAAGCGGCAGCATCATAGGGGCGGGTTTCCGTTTTGGCCATAATGATCTCCTATAGATTACACTTTGGCAAGTATTTGCTTTAAAAAAGCTCATTGTAAAGGATTTTGGGGAGCAGCACGGGACAAGGCCTCAGGAAAACAATTCATTCTGTTTTTCCGTACCGGGACGGCCGAAATGTGCGTACGCCCGAGGGGTGGCAACCCGGCCGCGGGGGGTGCGGGCCAAAAAACCGCACTGAATGAGAAAGGGTTCGTAGACATCCTCGATAGTGGTTTTGTCTTCACACACGGCGGTAGCCAGGGTGTCAAGGCCAAGTGGGCCTCCCTGAAACTTGTCTATGATAGTAAGGAGAATGCGCCGGTCCATCTCATCAAACCCGAGCTCGTCCACCTCAAGCATCCGCAATGCCGCATCAGCCATCGATGCGGAAACAACCCCGTCTCCCCGCACCTCGGCAAAATCCCGCACCCTCTTTAACAGGCGATTGGCGATGCGCGGGGTACCCCGGGCCCGCCGGCCGATTTCCAGGGCGCCCCCCTCGTCGATGGTGATATTTAAAAGGTTTGCAGAACGCTTTACAATGGCGACCAGTTCCTGCGGGGAATAAAAATCGAGCCTAAGGATAACCCCGAAACGATCACGTAGGGGCGGGGTGAGTAGACCTGCCCGGGTAGTGGCGCCCACCATGGTAAAACGGGGGAGATCGATCTTGATGATCCGGGCCGTGGGTCCCTGGCCGATCACCAGATCGAGATTGAAATCCTCGATTGCCGGATAAAGGACCTCCTCCACCACGTGGTTAAGCCGGTGGATCTCATCGATGAAAAGGACGTCTCCGGGATCCAGGTTGGAAAGGATGGCGGCGAGATCGCCGGATTTTTCCAACACCGGACCCGAGGTCACCTTGATGTTGACCCCGAGTTCATTGGCGATGATATAGGCAAGGCTCGTCTTGCCCAGCCCCGGAGAGCCGTGAAACAAGACATGGTCAAGGGGCTCGCCCCGAGCCTTGGCCGCCCTGATAAAGACCTCAAGGTTCTGCTTGAGTTGTTCCTGGCCGATATACTGGGCCAGGAATCGGGGCCTGAGCCCCTGCTCCTGAGGCTGATCCTCATCATCGGAAAGGGATGAGACGATTCGTTCTTCCTGCCTCATGCCAGGGACCTCAAGGTTTTACGTAAGAGTTCGGGAAGCCCCAGGGACTGAAAGACGTCCTCGGGAAGGGTCTCCTTCAACGCGGCAACCGCCTTTTGGGCCTGTGATTGCGGATAGCCGAGGTTCACCAGGGCCGAGATCACATCCCGCACCCGTCTATCTGTCAGCTCGGGCAGCACCTGGCCCCTTGGAACCTCGGCCGGCCGAATCGGGGTCAGGGCAGGGATCTTCTCCTTTAGTTCAAGACAGAGCCGTTCCGCGGTTTTTTTTCCAACCCCGGGCAGTCTCCTTAACCTCGCGATGTCTCCACATGAAATCGCATCCGCGAGTTCACCCGGATCGGTGCCGGAAAGAATGGCCATTGCCATTTTTGGTCCCACCCCGGCGACACTGACCAGAAGCAGGAACATCTCCTTTTCCGCAAGATCCACAAACCCGTAAAGCTGCAGAACATCCTCGCGCACATGGGTGTAGGTATGGAGAAAAACCCTTTCCCCCTCGGCCGGCAAACGTTCAAGGCTGGAAAGAGACACCCGCACCTCATAACCGACACCCTGCACCAGGACAATCACCTTGTCCACGAACCGTTGATATAATTCACCCCGAAGACAGGCGATCATGATGATATGAGCCGGTTTAATTGCACCTGATTGGCATGGCAGAGGGCAATTGCCAGGGCATCTGCCGGGTCCTTGCCGGGCAAGGCGGAGAGTTTCAGCAGAATCTTCACCATCTGCTGCACCTCTTCCTTGGTTGCCTGGCCATACCCCACCACTGCCTGTTTCACCATTCGCGGGCTGTATTCCTGAATTGTAAGGCCGTGTTGCAGGGCGGCCAGGATCGCCACTCCCCTGGCATGTCCCAATTTTAAGGCCGACCGGGGGTTCGCCGCGCAATAAATGTCTTCCACCGCCATCACCTGGGGAGAAACCCTTGCGATCACCTCACACACGCCGCTATAAATCTCCTTAAGCCGTTCCGGGAAGGAATATTTGTCAGAGGAACGGACGACTCCACAGGCCACAAAACGGAGCCGACTGTTCTCCTTTTCAATAACCC
>CAZDYX010000490.1:0-2617 GCA_964509775.1 uncultured Desulfobulbia bacterium
TTCCTCGAACAGGGTACGGTATCGCTGCTCTGTATGTCTGAGAGCCGCCTCGGCCTTCTTGCGTTCGGTGATGTCCAAAAAATTACCGAAGACGCGCACGACCTTACCGCCTTTAGTTTCCGCCTGTCCACTGGTCCGTACCCAGAGGATTTCCCCTTGGGCATTTTTGAACGTCAAATCAAGATCATAGGGTTCCCCAAGTTCGACCGCCCTTTTGAATGCCTTCTCGATGGTCTTTCGGTCCTCGTAGAAGGCTATATTCCGGCTAATATCATTGGGATCATACGTTTCAGGGGAGACTCCGTAGATTCGGTATACTTCGTCCGTCCAGACAAGCCGGCCCTTTTCAACATCATATTCCCACCCTCCGACTTTAGTCATCTGTTGCGTTTGTTTAAGCAGCACCTCGCTTCGCCGCAGCGCCTCCTCTGTCCGCTTCTGCTCGGTGACATCACGGGCCATGCCCCGGACAATCGGTTCCGTTATTCCCTCGGTGCGCAAGGTATTGTTGTATTCCCAGATGCGTTGTTCCCCCTTGGCCGTCTGAACGAACATCAGGCCCTGAGAGACACGATTCGTTTTGATCTCTTCCAGGTATTCCCCGAATTTATGACGCACCTCCGGTATGAGAATATCGCACAAATTCATCTGTAAAAGATCGTCCCGGGTATAGCCTAACACCTTCGCCGGCCTGGGGTTTATGGAGAGGAGGCGACCATTCAGATCGTGCGTGCAGATGAGGTCCTGGCTGTTCTCCACCAGGTCCCGGTATCGATCCTCACTTTCCAATAAGGCTTTTTGGGCCTGTTTGCGTTGGGTAATATCCCGAATAAAACCGGTACAAAATATTTCCTCTCCGGCAGTCCATCGGGCCAGAGAAAGTTCCAGAGGAAATTCTGTCCCATCTTTTTTTACTCCAAAGAGTTCAGCGGTTTTTCCGATTATCCTGGGCTCCCCACCGGATTGGAAGCGTTCCATTCCCTGCAGGTGGGCTTCCCGGTATCGTTCCGGGATGAGCATAGTCAGGGGCTGGCCCAGAATCTCTTCTTCCTGATAGCCAAACATAATGATTGCCGCCGGGTTCCAGAAGGTAATCTTCCCCGAGGGGTCACAGGAGATCATGGCGTCGTTCACCGATTGGGCCACGGAATAAAATTTGGCTTCCGACTCCATGCGGGTACGGTTCTTTTCCAAATCAATAATTTTCTGTTGGGCCGTGGTCAACTGATTTTCAACCCGCCCCAGAAAAAAGCGAAACAAAAAAAAGAGCACGGCTCCCACAAAAACCAAGAAAAGGACTATAACCCCCATAGTGTAATAGAGTCTGGTTATTTGACCGGTTACATCGATCAGGACGACCATATCGCCCACTTGCCGGCCCTGAAAATCCTTAATAACCAGAAATCGACCCCGAAACCGGCGATTTTTGGAAACTATTTCCACATCATTGGTTTCAGCCGTACGAGATCCTTCGGAGAGAAATATGGCCATGGCCTCCGGGTTGACCGGCAAGGTCTGTTCCACTAAGACGACATCCGGAAACCGGTCCCAGTCAGAGGCCCGGCCCAACATTTTCATCCCCGCCTCCCAACCGGGACGATGAAGAAATTTTTTATGGAGATGCATGATCAGTTCTACGCCAAGGAATTTTTTAAATTTGGCGGTAATGTGATCGATTTCCTCCCCCAGTTCCACAAAACCGATCCTTTTACCGTCTACGATCATCGGGGCCACGACCCTGAGGGTCAAGGTCCCCAGGGGGCCTAACTCCAGGCCATAGACAATCTTACCGGTCTTCTCTGCCCTTAAGGTCGTAACGCGGTCGATGCGATCTCCGTATCGGTCGGGTTGATGGACCCGGAGGAGGTTGATGCGCCGGGCATCGCTGAAATACAGATGAGTCACGGGATGGTAGGCGGCTATTCGTTTGAATAAGGGGGCGGTTTGAGAAAGCAGGGCCTGGCGATCCTTGATCTTCAAGGCCGTTTGAATGCCCCGGTCATTCATAATCGATTCCAGCAGGCCGATTAAAAGGCGGGCGTCATTTTCCTGTTGGGAGGTGAAAAAATGCTCACCCGAATCAAGCTGTTGCTTAACACTTAGGGTGATATTATTTCGTTCGATCCAAAAGAGACTGACCAGAAAAACGACCAGGAGAGAGAATAAGCCAAGGGTCAAGGGAATGAGAATTCTTTTTTTTAAGGAGGTGGTTTTCATCGTATCCTTTTTAACAGACCCAAAATGTCAACGTGCCGCGACCCAAACAAACCTTCCCAATAATCCAGAAACCGTCGGATATAGCGCTGCGTCTGGCCCGGTTTTTCGGCACCGACGCCCAGAGTTGGATGAATCTGCAAACTCATATGACCTCATTACTACAGAAAAATCCCTTTCCGGTCGGTTGGAACGGGAAGTTATTGTCCTTACCGAATGCCATATCACCTGAGACCATTCTGCATTTCCCTCAACCTGAACCTCAGCCTTGCTATTGCCTGTTGCCTGCTTTATCATTCAAATCCAAACCCTTTCTCCCTGAACAATCTCAGACAGCTCACCACCACCTCCTTATCATACATTACCCCCGCATTCTTCTCAATCTCCTCCAACGCCGCCTCGA
>CAZDYX010000491.1:0-2585 GCA_964509775.1 uncultured Desulfobulbia bacterium
CGACAATAACAATTTTGCTCAATATGCGAAGTATTATGTTTTACAGTGTACTAGTCTCGATCACTCATTATTCAAAAATCCCACTTATGGGTAAAGGTCAGGGCAAAAGCCGGGGTCCAGAACTGTTTGAAATGACTGGATTCCAGCTTTTCCCCGTCAAGTGAGGACTAAACAGAGCACCGGAGTGACTAAAAAGGTGTTACCTGCTTTTAAACCATGCCGTCTATTACAACAGGAACGTCTCCATCGTCTCATACGTTACGTAGCCCGTCTTGCAGCCGGGGTAGGCTGCCAGAAAACTTTTGGGAAGGCGCGGCGGTCGGGGTGCGCGCCATTTGAATTCCCAGGCGCTTAAGACCCCGTCCCGCTCTTCCAGATAATCAATCTCCTGCTGCGCATGGGTGCGCCAGAACCAGTGGTTTGCATCTTTTCCGGCATAATGGTTGACCTTCAGCCGCTCCGCCACAAGATAATTCTCCCAAAGCGCGCCCGTGTCCTGACGCAGGTGAATAGGGTTGAAGTTCCTGATTACGGCATTGCGAATACCGGTGTCCCAGAAATATACCTTGCGGTTTTTCTTCAGCTCGTTTCTCAGGTTACGGCTGAACGACTGGAGCATGAAGACGACGTAAGCCTTCTCCAGCAAATCTATGTAACGTTCTACGGTCTCCTTGTCGGCTCCCACCAGTTGTCCCAGTTCCTGATAAGATACTTCCGAGCCGATCTGCAAAGCAAGCGCCTGGACAATACGTTCCAGCAAGGCCGGCTTTTTAACGATCCCCATGGCAAAGATGTCCTTGTACAGATAACTCTCCGCGAGAAGTGACAACAGTTCACGCTCTTCGCCGGGACGGGTTACCGGTTCCGGATAAAGGCCGAACACCAGACGGTGCTCCAACAGTCTCTTTTCCTCCAGCAGGCCATGATGCCCCACCAATTCTCCGAACGAGAGAGGATAGAGATGATATTCGTACTTCCTCCCGGTCAAAGGCTCACTGGTGACGCCGGCAAGCTCGAAGGCCGAGGAGCCGGTGGCGATGACCTGAACCTCCGGCAACATGTCGGCGCAGAGCTTGAGGGTAATACCAATGTTGGAAATGCGCTGCGCTTCGTCTATTATTACAAGCCGCTTGCCGCCGAGGAGTGCCTTGAGTCGTGTGGATGTAACCTCTGAAAGAAGTCCGCGAATATCGGGCTCGTCTCCGCTCAACCAGAGATGATCGACACCGGACTTTTCAACCACAGCATGCATGAGGGTGGTCTTGCCGGACTGTCTTGGGCCAAACAGCAAGATAACCTTCCCCTTGCCGATCCGATCAATAATTCGACCTTCAATGAGCCTGCGTACAAATTCAGGAGTTTTCATGCGAGTATTTTATATTAAATGCGCGGTTTTATCCACGCAATTAATGGATTTTTTTTCATCGCGTCTGCAAAGCGCTCCTATGCCAAGCATCCAAGAACTTGTTACCCGGTGGCTGGCCTACCTTCCGGGGGGCTTCACACCCGCTGGACTACACGACCTTGCCCAGTCAAACACGAACACGGCGAAAATAGACCAAGGGAGATGGAAACAGAAAAAGGGGTCGGCCTTGGCTGGCCGCAGAGGGGAACACCAGCAGAGAAAAAGCATGTCGGTATGAACGATTGATCTCTGTACTACTAACCCCGAAAATCTTCGCGGCTCGCGCAAATTTTTCCGGAACACCTTGATACAGTAAGGATTCCGGGTAGTTTTGGTTGCGGCTAGCCGCGCTGTGATCAACCATGATGACGAATTTTTATATGTCGGACAACGAATGAAATTCGTTCGTGATTTTCACCAGCATTGCAAGCGCAAATCGATAACCTGTTAAAATAACAAGCAATAGGTCGTGGTATGTTTATTGCTAAAAGGTAACGGGTAAGACATCGCCATAGAAAGATACCCAACAAAAAAACTATCACCGTGGCGAGAATCTGTTGTATACAGAAAGATAAAAACTAGGCGGAACGTATTGGAAACAAACGGCGTATTCTTTCCGCCGGCACACCAAGGAGCGGCCGAGATGAAAAGTTACTATTTTTCCCTGCAATATTCGGCAAATCAGAAAACCGTCCTGCGCCATAACCGGCTCTGGTCCATCGCCGGAATCAGTCAAGGCCTGGCTTGGTTGAATGAAATCGAGTTTTTCCGGATTGCCCAAGAGATCCATGGCGGCAAGGTCCTGGTGGCGGGCGGTGGCAAGTTTACTGCCAAGTTTACGGACAAAAACAAGGCCCAAGCCGCAAAGCAGGCCATCGTCAAGTTGCTGGCCTGCTCCTTTCCGATGCTGGAGTTTCAGCAAGCGGAAATTGTCGAGGCTGCCGATTTTGCCGAGGCCAAACAAAAAGGCATCCTGGAGCAACTCGGAGAGCAGAAACGCCGGTTCCGGGGCTATGGCACCTCATACCTTCCGCACCTCGCGGTATGTGGCGAGTGCGGTGAATATTCGGCCGAGGGGCAGTTTAAAAAAGAAGAAAAATTCTGATTGTAACGGATTTTGGGGAACATATAAATAAGCTATTAAGGGCGCCACATTTATCCGTCATGGGTGTCTTCTGCG
>CAZDYX010000492.1:0-2578 GCA_964509775.1 uncultured Desulfobulbia bacterium
CATTGCAAAATATCCGGTCGCCGCCAAGGCTTATCCTTCTTGATGGTTGGCGCGACGGCTTTTTCCGTAAGCGCCAAAAGAACCGCTTCTTTTCAAGGGAGCCAGACTATGTCATGGTAGGCCGAAATCAATTTTGATGGAGGCAGACTATGAGAAAGGAAACAACGGACAGGGGGGCAACCAGGATCAGCAAGACCTGGCGGGCACAGATATCGGCCTGGCAGCGAAGCGGGCTAAGCGGCAAGGAATTTTGCCGGCGGCAACAGCTTTCATATGATGCATTCACCTACTGGAGGAGAAAAGTCGAGGCAGTGGTGACAACCCAGGGGCTCAACCTGGTGCCGGTGCCGGTGCCGGCGGTCGGCGTTCTGGCAGCCAGCAGCAAGCCTCAAGAACGGCCTGGAGTAAAGATCGATCTCGGCGATCGGTTGAAGATCGAAGTATATGACGGATTTTCGCCGGCCACACTGACCCGGGTCATCACGACGTTGCGGGGGTGCTGATGTTTCCAGTGCTACCGGACATCAAAGTTTTCCTGGCGGTCGGGGCCACGGATATGCGGAAATCGATCAACGGGTTGTCGATACTGGTGGCCGAGAGTCTCGGTCATGATCCTCTATCCGGGCATCTGTTTGCTTTTTGCAATCGGAGTCGGGACACGGTCAAGATTCTTTATTGGGATCGCAACGGATTTTGTCTGTGGCAGAAGCGTTTGGAGCGGCACAGGTTCCGCTGGCCCGAAAGTCCGGCCGAGGTGATGAAAATCGGGTCCAGGGAGTTAGGCTGGCTGATGGAGGGACTGGCCTTGGATCAAGTTGAAGCGCATCCTGAAATCGGTTTTTCCCGGGTGATTTAGCCGCGAAAAAAAATTGATTTTCAGAATATTTTACTCTGAAAATCCGAGAAGTTATGGTATAGTTCCGGCATGCTTTACGAGAGAGAAAAATTGCCGGATGACACCGAAGCCCTCAAGGGGATAATCGTCGATCTTTGCGCGAGGTATAACAAAGATACTGCGTTGTTTATAGAGCAGATCCGCGCGCTTCGTGACAAGCTGTTTGGCCGCAAGAGCGAGAAGATTCCCGCGGACGGCCAGGCCGTGCAGCTGCCGCTTTTCGACATGCCGGAGCCTGAGAAGGTCGAAGGCGAGGAAGCAGAAGTAGTAGAGATCCCGGCCCATACTCGTAAGAAATGCGGGCGGAAAGCGCTGCCCGAGGATCTGCCGAGGGTTGAAGTCATCCATGACATCCCGGAAAGCGAGAAGATCTGCGGTTGCGGTAATGAGCTCACCCGGATTGGCGAGGAGGTGTCGGAGCAGCTGGATATCGTGCCGGCCAAGATTCAGGTGATCAAAAATGTCCGGCCCAAGTATGCCTGCCGGGCCTGCGAGGGCGTGGAAGATAGCGGCCCGACCGTTAAGATTGCCCCGGTTCCGGCCCAGATCATCCCGAAATCCATCGTGAGTCCTGGGCTTCTTGCCCATGTGCTGACCGGCAAGTTTGTCGATGCCATGCCTTTTTATCGTCAGGAGAAGCAATTTAGCCGGCTTGGGGTTGAAATCTCCCGGACCACGATGTGCAACTGGGCGATGAAGGCGGCCGAAGCCTGCACCCCGCTTTACGAATTGCTCCAAAAAGAGGTTTTGGCCGGCTATCTGATCCATATTGATGAAACTACGGTTCAGGTTTTGAAAGAACCGGGCCGTGCTCCGACCCAGAAATCATATATGTGGATCTTTCAAAGGGGAGACCCGGACAGGCCGGTGTTGATCTATCAATATAATCCCAGCCGATCAGGCGATGTTGTCGCCAGATTTTTGCCTGGTTATGCCGGGGCGGTGATGACGGACGGATATGCCGGTTATGATTTCCTCGACCGCAATCCGGACATAAAACACCTGGGCTGTTGGACCCATGCCCGGCGGAAGTTCGTGGACGTGATCAAGGCGCAGGGAAAAAACCGGAATAAGACCGGGAGCGCCGATGTGGCGGTCAACAGTTATATCGGCAAATTGTACAAACTGGAAAACGAGGCAAAGGAAAAGAAGTTGAAGCCGGATGAAATCTACCGGATGCGCCAGGAAAAGGCCAAGCCGATCGTCGCAAATTTTAAGGCCTGGCTTGATAAGCGAATGTTTGAGACCCCGCCCAAGGGTCTTCTTGGCCAGGCGATGGCCTATACCTTAAACCAGTGGCATCGTTTGATCGGCTATCTTGAGGATGGCCGGCTGCCGATTGACAACAATGCCGTAGAGAACAGCATCAGGCCGTTTGTCGTCGGCCGAAAGAACTGGCTGTTCTCAGGCACACCCGAAGGGGCTGCCGCCAGTGCCATGCTGTACAGTCTGATCGAAACCGCCAAAGCCAATAAGCTGGAGCCCTATTCTTACCTGCGTTTCATCTTCGAACGGCTACCGCTCGCCTCCACAGCTGAAGACTTGCAGGCCCTGCTGCCCTGGAACCTGACGATGGATCAGCTTGGGATTGTCCCTCTGATAAAGGTGGATTAATTAGCGCTTACATGAAACGCACCTGTGCCGTATCATGCCGGTGGTATGATGCGGCAGGAGCAGGGCGGG
>CAZDYX010000493.1:0-2563 GCA_964509775.1 uncultured Desulfobulbia bacterium
CCTGCAAGCCGCTCCCACCGCTTCCTTCACTCTCTCATAGAAATTAAATTACAGTCATTTTATATTTTTTAAATAAAATAAACAGGTTAACCAAAAACTTGGTCATCGAGTCTTATCTTGAAAAAACTCGGACGGTTGGCAAAGGAAGATTGCCAAGCACTTCAGGGTATTCTGCAAAAGATCATAGGGAAGGAAACAGAATAGGAACGTGGGAGGTCTTCGGCTGTCGACTCCAGCCGCTTGCTGCGTCTTCCGCCAGCGGCATCCTCAGGCCGCCTTATCAAGATGGAAGGAATGGGTACGTGGACACCCCTCCCCCAACACCCGCATCTGAATCTGTTTTATCGACATCCTACAACGGGCATTGTTAGGATATGGAGGCTGAAAATGGCAGAACCAGCAAGAAAGCGGGCAACCTACGACGACCTTTACAACATCCCGGAAAACATGACCGGGGAAATCATTGACGGCCAATTATATGCTACTCCGCGGCCGTCAAGGAAACATGTAAGAACGGTATATTCGTTAGGGTATGTCATAGGTCGTTCGTATGATTTTGACGAAAGAGGTGGGCCTGGAGGATGGATATTTCTTCCCGAGTCGGAAATTCAACTTGATGGGGATACGTTTGTTCCCGATCTCGCCGGATGGCGAAAGGAAAGGTTTCCGGCCGAAGAAGATCACAATTGGATCTCCGTGGCTCCGGACTGGGTGTGCGAAATCCTTTCACCCAGCAGTATCCGCCATGATCGGATAACGAAGATAGGGACTTACGCCAAACACCGGATTCCATATTTTTGGCTTGTCGATCCTGTGGCAAAAATATTGGAAGTCTTTAAGCTTGAATCTGGAAGATGGACAGTTGCCGGGGCGTACGCAGAGAACGAAAAAGTACGAGCCGAGCCGTTTCAAGAAATTGAAATCGACCTGGCCAACCTTTGGTTGGAAGGGAAACCAAAGCGGTCAGAACAATAAAAGGAACAAAATAGGCTCGTTCTCCATGGCTACAGAACCACAAAAGCCAACTCAATAAAGTTGGCTAGATCGACATCCTACAAGTTGAACATTAAACGGACGGCGCTTTGTTTTTGTTCCATAAAAAAAATGCATATATTGGGCACCATGAGCCGAGAATCCTTCCTTGACTTCTCTAATTTTTTCATGGTATCTATAACATGATGTCGTGGTGATGGAGTTCACCTCATAACCGCCAGCGATGGCTAATGACTCCTACCAAGGTTCACGATTTTCGAGTGCCTGGTGGGAGCTTTTTACGATAAAAAAACGCCAGCTCCTGCCGGGTGAAAACCTGGAGGAGCTTTTTTTTGAGCTCCCGGCGGAGGATTTCCCCTATGGCTGAGACATGGCTTCTGGCAACCCTTTGGATGGGTTTGGCGCTCATTGCCACGCTGTTCTCCATCAGGTTCGGAATCGCGACGGCCCTCTCCGAGATTCTGGTGGGCACGGTCGCCCAGTTGGTGATCGGGGCCCTGGTCGGCGGCACGGTCTTGGGGGCGAATGAACCCTGGATCAAGTTCCTGGCCGGGACGGGTGCAATCGTTCTGACCTTCCTGGCCGGAGCGGAGATTGATCCGGACGTGTTCAAGGAAAAATGGCGGGAGGCCATGGGAATCGGTCTCGCGAGCTTCTTCGCCCCCTTTTTGGGATGCACGGCGGTCGCCTACTACGTGTTGCACTGGGATGCGCAGGCCAGTTGGCTGGCCGGCGTGGCCCTTTCCACGACCTCGGTCGCGGTGGTTTACGCCGTAATGCTCGAATTCGGTCTGAACGTCACCATCTTCGGTAAGATGGTCCTGGCCGCCTGTTTTATCACGGATCTGGGAACTGTGCTCGCGTTGGGACTGATCTTTGCGCCGTTCACCATGAGGACGGTCATCTTCGTAGGGGTGAGTGTGGTTATTTTCATCGCGCTCCCCTTCCTCACCCCCCGCTTTTTTAAGCGCTACGGCGGACGGCCCTCCGAGCTTGAGGCAAAGTACCTGTTGCTGTGCCTCTTTGGCATGGGCTGCCTGGCCACCTGGGCTGACAGCGAGGCGGTGCTTCCGGCCTACGTGATCGGGATGGTCTTGGCCGGCACCGTCGGCAAAGACCATGTTCTCATCCGGAGGCTGAGGACACTTACCTTTGGGCTCTTGACCCCCTTCTATTTCATCCGGGCCGGCTCCTTTATTTCCATCCCTGCCTTGATCGCGGCCCCAGCCGTTTTCCTGATCCTCTTGGCAGCCAAGATGGTGACCAAGCTCGTTGCCGTCTATCCGGTCACGCGTCTTTTCAAGAGCACGGGAAAGGAAGGGATGTACACCACGCTTCTAATGTCCACCGGCCTCACCTTCGGCAGCATTTCCGCCTTATTCGGGCTAGCGCATGGCATTATCGATACCTCGCAGTATTCTTATCTGGTGGCCACGGTGGTGGGAAGCGCCGTAATTCCCACCTTGATTGCCAATGCCTTTTATCTTCCCCGGCATCTTCTCGCGAAACCGCCGCAGGCCTCGATCATCGTTTCGGCCAGAGTAGGGGCGGGTTTGAAACCCGCCCCTAC
>CAZDYX010000494.1:0-2557 GCA_964509775.1 uncultured Desulfobulbia bacterium
TCAGCAGCGGGGATGTGGCCCTTTCCATTGTTAAGAGCCGGTTTATCGGCCTGGTGGTGGCGGATATCCGCATGCCCGGGTTAAACGGGTTGGCCCTCCTGGAGAAAATCAAGGAAATCAATTCCCACACGGAAGTGATCATGATCACGGGCTATGGCACGGTGGAGAGCGCCGTAACGGCCATTAAGATCGGGGCGTACGACTACCTGACCAAGCCCTTCGATATGGACAAATTACTCAAGGTGGTCGAAAACGTATCGGAAAAATTCTCCCTCGGCGAGGAAGTCCGTTGCCTGAAGGAAAGGCTCCAGGCTTATGCGGAAGCCCCCGATATGATCAGCGTCAGCGACAAGATGCGCCGGATTTTTGAAATCATCGAGAAGGTGGCACCGATCGACTGCAATGTCCTCATCCAGGGCGAAAGCGGAACAGGCAAAGGGCTGGTGGCCCAGCAGATCCACCACAGGAGTCCGCGCCATTCACACCCGCTGGTGGTAGTGGATTGCGCCTCCCTGAGTGAAACCTTGCTGGAGAGTGAGTTGTTCGGATACGTGAAAGGGGCCTTTACTGGGGCCTTCGCTGATAAAGACGGCTATTTTAAAGTGGCCCACCAGGGAACTATCTTCCTGGATGAGGTGGGTGAACTTTCCCTGGCCCTGCAAGGCAAGCTCCTCCGCATAGCCCAAGACCATGAAATCATACCGGTTGGAAGCACTAAACCTATTGCGATTAATGCCCGCATCATCGCCGCCACCAATAAAGACCTCGAGACGTTGGCACGAGAAGGTCGCTTCCGGGAAGACCTTTTCTTTCGTTTGAACGTCGTACGAATCGATGTGCCTACCTTGCGAGACAGACTGGAAGATATACCACTTCTGGCGCACTTCTTTCTTGAAAAATTCAAGAACCGATTCCAGAAAATAAATGTAACCCTGGATCCGAAGGTCCTGGTTTCGCTCCAGTCCTACGGATGGCCGGGAAATGTGCGGGAACTGGAGAATTTGATACAGCACCTGGTCGTAATGTCTGATGGTGCTGTCGTTCGGCCTATGTCCCTGCCGGAGAAAATACGGCGTGTTGCGGCGGTTGACGAAGAGGATGCTCCTTCTTTTCTGCGGATGGATTTCGCCAGCGACAAAAAGATGTATCTGGACCATTTCACCCGAAACTACCTGGTAAATTCCCTCCGCAACAACCGGGGAAGCGTTTCGGCTACCGCCAAACAGATTAACATCCGTCGATCTTCTCTCCAAAGAATGATCAAACGATTTGGTTTAACTAAGACCGAACGGATATGATCTTAGGACTCTGCTTCCCTGGGGAAGCAGGCACTATCTCAACAGTCCTGAAGCCTCCTAAGGCTCCTTGATTGTTTTTAATTGTAAATTCAATTAGATAGTTTTATCCGCTCCGTGGTCTTCTTCCCTTCCCCTATCCTGGGACCGCTTCTGCAGAGTAGCACGGCACAAACCGGCTACTATAATTAACTAATTGTAATTACGAAAAATTATCAGCCATAGATCGTCTTGGCCGCCTTTTTGCTAAATAGGTGCTCATAACAGATAAAAGCAGGAGGCTTCCCCTATGAGATTGCCTGATTTTTATTACCATGAACCTGCAACCCTGGAGGAAGTCCTCTCCCTTCTGGGAGACCTCCAAGGAGAGGCCCGGGTTCTGGCCGGCGGCACGGACCTGTTACCGCTTATGAAATACGGACTCGTAGTTCCTTCTGGCATCGTCAGTCTTAAAAACGTGACGGAATTGAAAGGGATCGTACTCCGGGACAAGGAAGTTCTTATTGGAGCCACAACCTCTCTGACCGACTTGCTGGCTTCTCCCATCATCCAGGAGCATTTTGTGGCTCTGCATCAGGCGGTTGAAGCCGTTGCGGCGCCGCCGCTAAGGAATATGGCTACTATTGGTGGCAACCTTGGTCAGAACACCCGCTGCCTCTATTATAATCAATCAAAGACCTGGCGCCTCGAAAGACCTCCTTGTTTTAAAGCCGGCGGCAACCACTGCCATGCCGTTCCCAGGGGGAAAAAGTGCTTCAGTGTCTATTGTGGGGATCTGGCTCCGGCCTTGATGGCTTTGGAAAGCAACCTGTCGGTCAAGAGCAAAAACCAGGGCAGGATCATCCCCCTGCAGAACATCTTCACCGGCAATGGTCTAAACCCCTTTACCCTAGCCGAAGACGAACTCATCACCGGCGTGATTATTCCACTGCCCGGTCAAAGCGCCGGCTCAAACTACGTGAAAATGCGCCTACGGTCGGCAGTGGATTATCCCCTGCTCTCCGCCGCCGCTTCCTTAATGCTTCAGGGGGGGTGGAAAATTGAAAAAGCAACCCTCATCCTGGGAGCGGTCGGTCCGACCCCCGTCATCGTCGAGACCGATCAACTCTTCCCTGGACGCAAGCCCGATTTAATCGACCGGGACGCCCTATGTGAAATTTTACGGAAAAAGGTGCAACTGGTGGACAATCTGGCCCTCCCGGGATCCTATAGAAGGAAAATATTGCCGGTAGTGGCTGAGAAGGCGATTCGGGGTGCTCTTG
>CAZDYX010000495.1:0-2553 GCA_964509775.1 uncultured Desulfobulbia bacterium
AGTATACTATCTTTTCGTCAAGAGGTCAGCCCTTCCTCGCCGTCGCCGTTGGATAAGGGGACGGCAGGGGATTCGGCGGGGGCAACCAAGGTCAAAATATTACGGGGGAGACGATGTTTCTTGAACTCTTGCGACAGCGGCGCAGCATTCGGCAGTATCAGGACAGGTTGGTTGAACAGGAGAAAATCGAGCAATTGATCGAGGCGATGCTGCGCGCCCCGTCATCGCGCGGCCTCAATCCCTGGGAGTTCGTGGTGGTCACCGATAAAACCACTCTCGAGCAGCTGGCCCGCGCCAAGCAGCACGGCTCGGCCTTTGCCAAGGGAGCGCCGCTGGCCATCGTCGTTCTCGGTGATCCCGCACGGGGTGATGTGTGGATCGAGGACTGCTCCATTGCCTCGCTGGTCATCCATCTTACCAGTGCCGACCTCGGCCTCGGCAGCTGCTGGATCCAGATCAGAAAGCGCCGGGTGCTCGGGGTGCGCGCGGAGATGCAGGTTGAGGCGATCATCGCCATCGGCTACCCCAAAGAAGAAAAGGCCGGTCATCCCCTGGCCTCGCTGCCCTATGGCAAGGTCAGCTACAACCGCTACGGCGAGAAAAAGTGAGGCACGAACCCCAACACATCCCCTGTTTTTAATTGCCGCGGATCGACTTGAGCCAGGCGTGAATCTCCTCAAAGCTGGTTGCATCGAGGATCTTCTCGCTCAGCTCATCTTGCTGTTCCGGGGTAAGTTTCTTGATGGAGAGTCTCGTGCTCCGCCTTTTTGAATGGTGCACGGCCCTGGTGGGATAGTTTATCCTGTTTTCAGGGCTAATAAGTGCCTTTTCGCAATGAACTGCTTCATTTTCCGTGAAACGCCTGCGGTGTCAGCAAATTCCGGCCATCGCTTCACTGCGGCAGCAACTTCGGCGCTCATGGATTCCATCTCGTTTTGGCTGATAGCGTATTGCTTGGCCAGCCGGGCAAAATGGTGGCGGCTAGGGGTACGACCTTCACCGGCTACGCTGGTGCTGTGTTCTCCGCCGGGGCCATGGGCAAAGGTGAGGTCATAGGCTGGTGATAATGCCCACTGACTTGTTTCATCGTTGAGGATAAAGCTGAAATTTTTGGCGTGATCGTCGCGATTATGGGCCAGGACATTAAAGAGCATCAGGCGAAAAGCGCGGAGGAGATCGGTATGATTGCGGGTCAAAATCGAGGTGACTTTGAACAGGTCTGCATAATCACAAGACGGGATACGGAAATTTGACTGGATCATATTGCCGAAGGTATGGATGTGGTAACGACGATTTTCAAGGCCACGGTCAAATCGCTTTACGCCAAAAAAGGAATCCCCCTGTGCTGTTGTAAATAACCTGGTCTGGGGTATCTCGACTCCGGCAGCAGCAGCCATCAGGCTATAGGCGTATTCCACCGGCCCGGCATCACGGGCATCCTCTCTGGCAGAAAATTTCACGAGCCAGTGTTCAAAACCCGGTAAGATGTCATAGTGGCCGATCATAATGGTCTGCTCGGGTGGGTTGTACCCGATCAGCACTTTGGGTCTGGCCCCGCCAGGACTGCCACCGGCACGTAAGAGCAATGGCAGGACCTCGCCCTCGGGGCCGGCAAAAATGTGCTGCGATTGCACGGCCAGTTCATGCAGGTCGAGAACGGTTTTTTCCGGGATGCCCTGCTCGGTTGCCGGGTGATAGGTCAGGGCCCCCATAGTGCACCGCCCAAGATAGAGCAGGCGGTCTAGTGGGGAGATAGCGGGTGTATTCAGGCCCAGCCATCGGAAATGGCAATCCATGAGCAGAAGTCCCCAGCCATCGGGCAGGGAATCATCAAACAGACCAAAAAGTGGACCGAATTCCCGTTGCTGGTGCTCGATCAGTCCGGGTTTAGTCGGCAGGGTGAAGGGGGAAAGTTCCAGTTTCCGCTCGAGCCAGGATGGGCTGTACTCGAAAAAAAGGTGCTGTCCGTGGGATGCCAGGATGCCAACCGATTGAGATTTCTTCGGGCTGGCAGTGAAATGGACCTGGATTTCCTGAAGATCGGCGGCCATCTCAGATGCGGCCCCGTTTGGGCGCCTTTTTTTTTGTTTGATCCCTCAGTTCGGCAAGGGATGCCGCCTGGGGGGCGACAAAAAGATCGGCAAAATCGGGGAGCCTGCCCAAGGCATGGGCCAGGCGCAAGAGATTTGTTAAAGAGACCTGGCCCGTGCCCTCAAACCGCTTTAAGGAGGCGAGAGTCACCCCGGCGCGCTGGGCCAAGGTGCTTCGTTTGTAACCGGCCTGGAGGCGCAGGGCCTTAAAGCGCACGGCCAGGAGCTGTACCGCTTCAGGAGGAGTGAGGAGGTTGGGCAGTGATGATGTTGTCATCCCGGAACTATACCAGATGAAATTTAATAGACAACATGTTATCCTTTATTATCTTTAAATCGTTGTTGGGGACAGTATGTAGTCTTTTAATTTTGATAATACGTGAAGGGGGGTGCCGTTGCCCGCGGCCGACGCTTTGTTCGTTGATTGATGCATTTTTCCCGGTAGTATACTATCTTTTCGGCA
>CAZDYX010000496.1:0-2550 GCA_964509775.1 uncultured Desulfobulbia bacterium
AATGCTATTTTTTGGGTTTGCCCGATGAATTTTATTTTTTATGTGATAATTATTGTTTAAACGTTAAAACTCCCTCTCCCCTTGTGGGAGCTTATCTTTACCCATATTTTGGGTCACTGGACACAGGGTATTTTTTTCGAGCAGAGGGTTTTCTCATAAAGACTTGCCACATGTATGTTATATCGTCAAGCCTTTGCAGGCCGAGCCACAGGGTTTTGGTGCCGGGCTCTCCATCGCCTTTACGACCCAAAAAACCACCCAAGCTTGCCACCATGCGGGTGGCTTCCCGCAAAGTTGGCGGCTGATCAGGAGGGATTGGGTCCTGGGTTTTATAGGCTGCCAATGCCTTCCATTCAGCCTCATCAAAAAAAACCGTGCACGGCACGTCTGGCGTCTCCCGTCCAAGCATGGTCAAATGATAAATCCTCCAGGCAACCACCATATCCACAGCCAGACAAGATTCAATCCGATCCGCTTTGCCAAGCTGGCGTTCTTCAATTTTGCAGCCGCTCTTTAATGTGCGATGATAAATCTCGATCCCCCATCGCACGCAATACCATTCCAACTTTTCCAATGCCTGCTCATACATGTTGACTTCAAGCGTGGTCAATAATAACCATCTTAAAGGATTTTTAACGCTCTCTTGATAATCCGTCTCCTCAACAAGAACCGCCCAGATGGTCAATGGCCCCAATCCTTTCTTGTCCTGCGGAGGCTTAAGTATGACTTTGCAAAACCGAATTTCAACACGCGCATCCCGCTGAACCTGCCCAGGCCGACGCGGAACATGAACAATGTGGATTCCAGCCAGTTCCTGATCCCTAACATATTCCCACAAATGCCCCTCGGCCAACAGCCGGTTATGTTCGGCCCGAATCAGAAGCTTGGCGCCTTTTGTATCGTTTATGGCAAGGTGAAACAATTCATAAATGTCTGCCTCGCGATCGCCTACGCTCACCACCAGCGTATCAGAACAACGCTTCTGCGCTTCACTGGCAGCCCGGTAACTCGTGAGCCACTTGCTGCTCTCCTTTGCCTCAATGGGCAGACTTTTACGACGATGCTTCTTGCCCATATCTCCCGGATCACGCGCCCAACATAACACATCCATTAGACCCAAAGGTGTTCTATCCGTATTGAACGCCATCGTGTCATGAACCAAAAGTCCGATCACTTTCCTATTGTGACAAATCGGCCCAAGATTCAAAGTGGCCGGATGCAAACTGTAGTTCAGCGATGTCGTATCCTGAACCGCTAATACTATCTTCTCCCCGGAAATACGACTAAGCGTCGCTTCATAATGAGACGCCAGTATATCTTCCATCCCAGTGCTCTTATCATCAAAAAACCGATACGCAGCTTTCGTCCTGGCACGACTCTGACAGGCCTGCGGTATATTCGCCTGCGGCCTCGCATAAAAATCTTTCGCTATCGTGATAAGTCGCTTCGTCAGCCGAATATCTCCCATCCGCGCCCTGCCAAACTCCTCCTCCGCCCAATCCGGCACAGCCCCTACCTTTTCCACAGGACAAGGTGGCCCATCGCTAAGTATTAAACGGGCATCCCTGCATAACGGATATATATAAATGTCCTTTACCGCTAAACTATGCTCATTTAACCTGTCCTGACGACCTCGTCCCTTGGTCTCACCTATATGTTCCCAATTGGCCGCTCGATAACAAATACCTTTAAAACGCCCTTTCTCCACAAATGTCTCAACCAACACCGGCTCAATACCATACTGATCCTTCCAATCCGCTGCAAGCCGACTCACTGCAAGCGAAAGAACCTTCGATGCCAAATGCTTAACCTCTACATGAGGCAATATTAAAAAACGACTGTTGTTTACCACCCTCCCCAGATTCTGCCTCCGGGCACGCTCATCCCACCCAATCCATATCTCCCTCGCCCCAAGATGCCATGCCGCCGAACTAAACGAAAGACCTCCTAAATAACCATAATGCTCACTCCTGATCAAATACCGTATCTGAGCCCCGCACAAAGGCCCAAATCCTAAATAATGATAACTCATCAGCCAGTTCCAAATCCGAGAACCTGCCTTGTCCCCCTTGCCAATACGAATAAGCTCAACTCCCCCTAACTCCGAAAGACTACAGCTTATCGGAATAATATCCAATAACGCTTCCTTGCCCCTGACCTTATTTAACCGGCACGGAAAAACCGCCGGCTCGGGTAACTTAATAACACCCTTCCTGTGCAACTTCAACAACGCAACCCGACAATTCATCTCTTTTAAAGAACCATCAAAACTTCGCCAGTTAAGCCATCTTGCAACCTCTCGCGATAACTGGCTCCGCGTAAGACCAGGCTGCTCCTTTAAAAATTCATTAATCCGATTGATTACCTCCGGCGTAAATGCTATACTATTATTATCCATGCCGGTATATTAACATCTATTTCCCCCCGTGTCCAGCAAAAAATGTGGGACATGCTAAGCTTGATGGGGGAGGGCCAGGGTGGGGGTGATAAAGCATGCGGTTTTTTAAAAAATCGTCAACAACTAAAAAAGGGTGGCATTTAACAACCCCT
>CAZDYX010000497.1:0-2550 GCA_964509775.1 uncultured Desulfobulbia bacterium
ATACAGCTCGGTTTCAAGCGTCTTCTCCCCAAAATCCGTTACAATGAGAAATAATTGCCTGATCAAATATGGGGTTTCTGCTGTTGAAACAAAAACGCATTTATGTACATTTTGGAGTCAAGTAAAAAACAAGATCATAAAAATTATTCCTCCCGGCATTCAATTATTAAACAAGACTGCTGATATTGCGACAACTGATACTCAAGGTAAAGGTCACATATCTGCTTATGATTCCACTTTTCATGCTGTGGCTTTATTGAAAGGTGCAATATATGTAACGGCAGATAAAAATCACTATAACAAAACCAACAATTGCATTGGTTCTGTCTTGTTATTAGAAAATTGGAACTTTATGTAACCCGACCTACGGCTACATTAGTAAAGGCAGTGTGACATTGTCCCTAAATTAAGAGCCTCTTGCAAAAAGTAATTGTTCACCCACGTTTGTTCCTCTACGTTTCGGTCATGCCCTGAAAGTCATGCCCTGAAGGGGCAAAATATACCAGCCCAGGGCAACGCCCTGGGAATGAGGACAAAAAAAGGCAGAGCCCTGAAGGGGCGAGATATTTCCAGGTTTGAACTTACAGAATTGTCACGCCCCTTCAGGGCTGAAATGCCTTTGCTGGTGAACGGTTACTGCAAAAGGTAACTATTCAGACCCCTCACCCCGACCCTCTCCCCGGAGGGGCGAGGGGGAAAACACTACCTTTGCCTGGCCATGTCGATTTAAACATGAGTCTTTCTACCCCAGGCCCGACTTGCTTGAAATTGTTTTCTCCCTCTCCCTTTGGGAGAGGGTCGGGGTGAGGGGTCTGAACGATTACTGCAAAAGTCATAAAAGCCGTAGTTTTGTCATTTCGACCCGATCTGTCATTTCGACCAACGGGAGAAATCTTAACTTCGTTCGGAATGGCCATAATGGACTTTTGCAAGAGGCTCTTAAGGTTATCCAATCGGCACCCCCAGAGGTAAAGTCATTATGAAAATCGCCATCAGCGGCAAAGGCGGGGTCGGAAAAACCACTATTTTGGCCCTGCTCGCCACCCAGTTTCATAAAAACGGCAAAGAGGTTCTGATCATCGATGCTGATCCAAGCCCGCACATGGCCCAAACCTTGGGTTTTCAGGGGGTGGAGCATATTACCCCCATCGCGGAGATGAAGGAACTCCTCGTCGAACGGTCGGGAAAACAGGAGGGGTCTCCCTTCTATCAGATAAACCCAAAGGTCGATGATCTGATGGACCGTTACCTGGTCCATAAAGACGGCATCCATCTCATGGTCCTCGGAGCAATTCAGGTCGGAGAGGGGGGATGCGCCTGTCCGGAAAACACGGTTTTGAAACGACTTACCACCAAGCTCATGCTTACGCCATCCCAGGTGGTTCTGCTCGACATGGAGGCCGGGGTGGAGCATCTGGGCCGGGGTACAGTAGCCGGAGTCGACCATCTGCTTGTCGTGGTCATACCGTCCCAGTCAAGTGTGCGTACCGCCCTCCGGATCAAAAAATTGGCCCAGGATGTTAGCATACCCCACATATCCTTTGTGGGTAATCTCGTGAATAATGAAGAAGATGAGGCGTTCCTTGGGGAGGCACTGAAAGAAGCACCCATCGCCTGCTTCCCTTTTTCAGCGGAACTCGGCAGATTAGAACGGCTTGGCCTGCCCATAGATGAGATAGCCGCGAAATTCGAGAAGGCTGCGGAAAAACTCATGTCCCATCTCACGACGGTCAGCCCGGGCAGGCAGCGTTGATCATTCAACACCTACCTGCTCTTGACCGAAAAAATCTGTCAACCAGTTCAGGACAAGGGATAAATCGTGCGATGGCTCACCGATAAGCGGCGAGGTCTCAACCTGGCCCGAGGCACCATGAAAGTGGTGCGGATATGAGCGGAGGGAGGGGAAATGTTCCTTGTTGTCCCAGCGCACCGACCATTCGTTATGGACCAATTGATAAGCATAGTCTATATGCCCTTCGTTACGATATAGACGGATCTGCAAAAAGGCACCTGACGTCAGTTCGGCGCGGAGCTTTACGGCAAATTGGCGAGTCGCGAATTGATTGGTCTCCAAAATCCGCACGGTCTGACACCGAGGCCAAGCCTGCAGCGTAGTGACAATAAAGCCCAATAGATCGGCCAGGGTTTTCACCCCCCGACCTCTGTTTGCAACCCGAGCCAGCTCATAAGCATCTCCCGGGCGATTTTCCAATCCAGGGCGTCCTCTTCTTCGGCCATCACCGCCCGGTTAAGAACAGGATCAGGGTTTTCCGCAAGCCTTGCCGAACGTGACCCAAGATAGGCCTCAAACTGCTCGTAGGTCATACCGTATTTTACTTGCAGCTTTTCGATAATCGTCCTATACCGCTCAATCTGATGTAGGACATAGTCCCGGGCCATTTCGGCCACCGCCTGCTCCGGGGTCGAAAAGAGTCCCCGCCGGACAAAAGGTTCTACGGTACTTTCAACCTGACTGTTCATCGTTTGGGCCTCCTTCACCATAATTATAGGCACGGTCTTGATCATCGTTTCGTTCATTTTGTGGGAGCG
>CAZDYX010000498.1:0-2542 GCA_964509775.1 uncultured Desulfobulbia bacterium
TTCAAAGGGGGCATCCCACGGTGACCAGTAGATGAGCGGTACCGCGCCATAGGCGGTTATGATTTTTAACTCTGAAACCGGAAAAATCTGCCTTCCCCAATAACTCGACATGGCAACGATCGCCTGTTGTCGGCCCACCAGTTGGTCAAAATTTTCAATCGCCTCGAGGGTGACCGCATCCTCGGTTTCGCCAAAATCAATGTAGGCGCCGAGATAGGCCTGGTGCTCCGGCAAGGCAAGCCTCTTTTTTGTTAAGGTACTGGATTTAGGCGAGACCTCCTTTTTCTCCGCAGGCTCCGGTGGTTCCTTGCAGGCAGCAATTACGCCGCAAAGGAGAAGTGCTAACAACAGCAGTTTTTTCATCGGGTAAAGGTGTCTTGGCATATACGGATAATTCCCTTACGCTCCTGTTTCCCCCATCCCACCCAGACCCCGCGCAAGGCCCGAAGCAATGAACGCCATACTGCGATACTGAGCACCGGTCGATAGATAAATCTCATGGGTAAAACCATCCATGCAGCCCGAAAAGATTCCTTTTCCATCCGGCAGGCGGCAACCGCGAGCAGGAAATCCAGGAGAAGAAAAATCAGGGCATATTCCATAATCGCCACGCCGGCACCCGTGAGCAGGGACATGATAAGCGCGAGATCCACCAGCGGAATAATGGCAACCAGGAAGAGGTGAAAAAACCAGATGCCCGGCAGGCTGAAAAAGGCGAGAGCTCGATAATGCGGGGCAAAGACCAACTCCTTGTATTTCCACAGGCACTGCAGGGTACCGAACGCCCAACGGGTCCGTTGCCGGACAAGGGAGGAAACCGTCTCCGGCGCCTCGGTCCATGCCACTGCCCCGGAGGCGTAGCGAACCCGATAGCCGGCTCGATGAAGGGCAAGCGTGAGATCGGTATCCTCGGCCAGGGTGTCGGTAGATATTCCTCCCACCGCCGTGATTGCCTTCCGGCTGAAGGCGCTCACGGCCCCGGGGGCCACGGTGATGCAGTTCCATAGATCATAGGCCCGGCGATCCAGGTTGAATCCGCAGGTGTATTCCAGGTCCTGGAATCGGGCGAGCCAGTTTCCGGTGTTGCCGACCTTGGCATGACCGGAGACCGCACCCACCCGAGGGTCCTTAAACTGTTCCAGCAAACGGCCGATGGTGTCTTCCTGAAACTGGGTGTCGGCATCAAGCGTGACGATGAATTCATGGGTTGAGGCGTTAATGGCCGTATTCAGGGATGTTGCCTTTCCCTGATTGGGCTGACGAATCAGTCGCACCCTTTTATCCTTAGCCGCAATTCCGGCAACAATCGCTGCTGTCTCGTCAGTGGAGCCATCGTCTACCACTATCACCTCAAGCCTTCCCGGATATGAGGTGTCAAACACGGATTTTATGGTGCCGGCAATGACCTTTGCCTCATTGTACGCCGCTATGAGCACCGAGACCGGTGCGGACATGACTTCGGATGCGGTCTTGGCGCGTGATTCCCGAAGCCTTTGTATCATGGCAAGGATAAGGATGATGAGGGTGCGCAAAAAGACCAGGGCCGTAGTCACAATCATGAAGGCCCAGATGAACTCTTCGGCAAGATTCATGAGCCGCAACCCGGTCTGGGCGACAAAACGCGGTTGCGCCGGTTCATCCGTGGGAATGGGAGGCATGAGCGATTGCCGGGAGGTATTGATGAGTTCATGGATTGGCACAATGCGGTCGCCCCGCATCAGAAGATGGTCGATGATCCTGGGTAGGGCGTAAACCGTATGACTGCGATCACCGCCCGCATCATGAAGCAGCAAGATATTTCCCTCGCCTCGGTGCTCCTTGACCCTGGAAACAATCGTTTCCACATCGGGCTGCTTCCAGTCCTCAGGGTCGATGCTGGCACTCATCGTAACATAGCCAAGTTCCTGGGCCTTTAAGATTGGAGCGATTTCCTCCCGGGATTGGGGTCGCCGGTCGGCATTATACGGGGGCCGGAAAAGAAGCGTGGAATAGCCGGTTATATTCTCGATCAAACGCTGGGTCGCATTGAGCTCAAGCAGCACCCGGGGCTCGGAAATCTCGCCGAGATTGGCGTGGGAATAGGTGTGATTTCCTATCTCGTGGCCTTCGTTGACGATACGTCGCACTAGATCAGGATGGTTTGCAGCATTGTCACCAATGATAAAAAAGGTGGCCTTGACATCCCTCGTTTTAAGAATATCAAGGATTTTTGGGGTCCATTCAGGGTCCGGACCATCCTAAAAGGACATGGCCCCCTGATTTTTTCTAATTTCTCCCTGATGAAAGATTAAAGGGTATTTTGGGCAACTTAAGTAGTTGGTTGCCCATAGGCCTTGTTCATCCTGGATCACCGAACGTCGGCCGGCAACGGTTTCATCTTTTACGAAGATAAAGTCACCCTTGCCCACGTGGCTGATCACCCCATCGGGATTGATCTCGGCTAACGATTCCGGAGCACAGGGATCAACACAGTCAAGGTCCGTCCACACCTGGGGATCCTCGGTGCCAAGGCGGTAGATGGCAATACCGCCAGCCCCCCCCA
>CAZDYX010000499.1:0-2539 GCA_964509775.1 uncultured Desulfobulbia bacterium
GGGGACGTAGGTTCTAAAACAACTTGTCATTTATCCTTCGGATGAAATGGATTCGTTTCATGAAATATATTTCGCAGAGTAGCTAGTTCCGCGTCTTAAAAGTTTTGTCACTGATACTGGCAACATAAAATTGTGATTTTAGGCTTGACAATTAACCCACTTTGCATTAGAGTTCTTTATGGATGTGCCATTAATGCATGACATGCAGGCAAAGAACTCGTTCATAGTGGGTGAGATACTATGCAAAAGATGCCATTGATAGATTGCCGGAGTCTCATTTTTTCTCCTCAACTCTCCGAGAACCGACTGGCTCAGGCACTGGAAGCCTTCGGCCTGGGAGTCCTTCAACGGATTTTGTGCTATGCCTTATATCTGCTTGGCCTCAACCGCAGTGCCATTGGCCGAACTTTGGGCATTCCGTCGGAGACGGCAAAATCCATCATCAAGGCGGTTAGCAAAGAGGGCCTTGTGGCTTTCGAAGATCGGCGGCGAAGCTCCTCTGCCTTCCTGCCGCAGGCCCCTGCGCAACCCCCTCCTATTACAGTAGGAGAGGATGAAGGCCACATTGTGGTCGATTTGGGCATCAAGGGCCGATATATCACGCTTTCCCGCGAAGACCCCTTGCAGCTTAAAACGGTCCTGCTCTCGATGGTGAACAGCGGTCTTCTGTCAACGCGACAAGTTTCGGAGGCCATCAAGTTGACCCCATCCCATACGGCCGCTCTTGCCCGCCGACTCCATGAGAAAGGCGCGCTGTCTCTGGTGGATCAGAGGCAGGGGCAGAAGCAAGACTACCGTGTCACCCCCAAGGTGAAGGCAGAATTGATCCAACAGTTCGCCGTGGATGTCATCACCCGCGGACGGACCTCCAGCAGCGCCCTATCGGAGGAGCTTCGGCAGCGGTGCAGCATCGCCGTCCCTGATCGCACGGTACGCCATCATCTGTCCCGGTTGGGGCTGGGGGAAATCACCCGCTCCTTGCCCCAGCTTGTGGCCGCACTAAAAAAAACCTCCAGCAACTGTTCCAGGTCATGAAGCCCAGGTTGTTATCCCTCCAGGATCCTCTCAACACCCCTCTCAGCCTCCGCTTCATAGGGGAAAGGGTTCGACAGCGGGCCACCATCATTGCCTTGAGCATGGGGGGCATCGACCATCGGAGCATTGCCATTTTCACCTCGACCCATGCAAAAACAGTCCGCCGCTGGGTGTGCCGGATCGAAGAAGGCAAACCCCTGAGCGATATGAAGCGTTCTGGTCGGCCCCGCCGCTTTTCCGAAGCCGCTCGGCTTATGGCCATTGCTGTCTACTGCCAGCACACTCCCCCACTTCCTGGGGTCCATCGGTGGTCCCTTCGTGACGCAGAGAGGTCTTTCAAAGAACATCCTGAGCCTATGAGCCGCTCAACCATCCATCGGATTCTCTTGGAACATGCCCTTCGGCCCCACCGCCGCAAGTACTACCTCCAGATCACCGATCCGGATTTCTTTCCCAAAATGGAACATATCATCGAATGTTATTCCGATCCCCCGGAGAATCTGTATTGTTTCGACGAGTGCACGTGCATTCAAGCCCTCAACCGTCTCACGCCCACCTTGCCCGTAGCGCCTCATCAACCTGCCCTTGAGGACTTTGACTATCGGAGAAATGGCACAACGGATCTACTCGCCTTCCTGAATCCGGCCACCGGAAAGCTCTACGGCCAATGTACCTCCAATCATGATCGGCACACCCTTTGTAGGGTCTTCTCTTCCCATGTCCGAATCCATTCCCCTGATGCCGAGATCCACTACCTCATGGACAACCTCAGCGCGCACTACCACGACGATTTCTGTCTTACCGTGGCCAAGCTCAGCGGGGTCCCCTATTCACCCCTCAGAACCGGCGCCGAGCGCCGCCAATGGCTTCAATCCCCCCATAAACGCATTGTGGTTCATTTTGTCCCCTTCCACGCATCCTGGCTGAACATGGTTGAGATATGGTTTGGTATCCTCAAGGCGAAGTGCCTGAGAAACGGTCATTTCTTCTCTATAAAAAGCCTCCGGGAAGCTATCATGACCTTTATCGAAACCTGGAACGAGTTCTATGCCCATCCATTTCGCTGGTCCTACACTGGAGAGGGATTGCACCAAAAGGCGGTTCGCCGTTTCTGCCGACTGCTCTCTATTGAAACCGATCAGATGGACAGCAAGTTCCTTACAAGTCAGCTTCTCCTTATGAGCAACATCGCTGAGCATTATCTTGGGCTCATACCCTCGTCCGATTGGTTTCAACTCATCAATCTTGCTACCGAGAAGGGCGACTACATTACCAACATCATCGAATCGGACAGCAGGCCACGAGGGCAGAAAAAGGCTCGCGAGGCTTACAGTCGGTTTGTCGAAGCGGTTATCAACCACGCAGCACCTCTGGCCATGGCGGCTTAGATGCCTTGACCATTGAAAAAAGATAAATTGCCAAAATCGCGGACAGAATTTATGAGACACGGAACTAGCCTCAACATTTGGCTTTCATATTTATTCATTTCGGCATTTATTCGATT
>CAZDYX010000500.1:0-2528 GCA_964509775.1 uncultured Desulfobulbia bacterium
GATGTTCAAGTATCCTCCGAATAGTTTCCGGTTCGGTGATGAAACTGATTATCTTTATTTCCGTTTGGTACCCCAAGGGCATTTGCTTCGCGGCACAGCGTGGGCATGTTAAAGGGTCGGCCTTCCAAAACTTTTTGATGTACTCCCGCCAGGTTTTCGAGGGAATCCGACACGGCTTGTACTCTGAGACATCGAGCACCTCGATAACCCCGGTGTTCGGAGCCATGTCCTCGCCGGAGCCATGCCGGACCTTCTCACGCTCGCCCCGGCTTCGGTTCGAATACCAACCATAATAGCGCACCATCTGACTTGTACCCCCTTGCGTGGTGAACGACTTCGCGGGGATGTGTTGCGTGATCGCGGCAATGAACTCCTCGGCGTCAAACACCTCGAGGTTTTTTAGACCTCAATAAAAAGTCGAAATGTATTGACCTTGAGAGAAAAAATCGGCTTTATTGCTTATGAGGGAATGGGGCCTGACGCAACCCTTTGAAGGGGGGAAAGATGGATTTTCTGTTCTGGCTTGCTGTTATCACCTTTATTGCTATACTTTTAAGCGGACTCGAGGGAGTATTTGGAGCACGGCGTATTGCTTGGCTGGACGCCATCAGCCCGCTTGAGGATTCCGCCCTGCCATCTGTTTCGATCATTATTCCCGCCTTAAATGAGGAGGCAAATATCCGGGAGGCGCTTTCCTCCGTATTGTCCCTTGATTATCGACCACTGGAAATAATTGTCATCAATGACCGATCGACTGATAGAACCGGTAAGATTCTGGAAGAAATGGCCGCTCGTAATCCGCAGCTCAAGGTCATTCATCTCAAAAAACTGCCGCCCGGCTGGCTTGGTAAGAATCATGCCCTGCACTGCGGAGCGAGCAAGGCCTCCGGAGAGTATTTTCTTTTCACCGATGCCGATATTATCATGGAGCCGTCAACCCTGAAAAGGGCGATGGCCCGAATGCTTGCATGCAACCTGGACCATCTCTCCCTTTTTTTCAAGGCCTTGTTGCCGTCGAGTCTGCTCCAGATGGTGGTGCTCGAATTCGGGGTCAGTCTTGTCAGTTATTTAAAACCATGGAAGGCATCTGATCCAACAGCAAAAAATTTTATCGGCGTCGGCGCCTTTAACCTGGTCAGGGCCGCTGCTTACCGCAAGGCCGGTGGGCATGAGGCTATCATGCTATGCCCAATTGATGACATCATGCTCGGAAAACTCATTAAAAAGCATCGTTTCCGTCAGGAATGTCTTTATGGTTATCGTTTCATCGCTGTAAAATGGTACGGTTCCATCGGGGAAATGATCAGCGGGCTCATGAAAAACACCTACGCTGCCCTGGAATACAGTTTTCTGCGTCTCTGTATCCTCACGGTCTTACAGCTCCTCATCAGCATCTGGCCGCTATGGGCGGTGGTATTGACCGGAGGGGCGACCCGTTTGGCAAATCTGGCCATTATTCTGCTTCAGGGATTCTTTTTTATCATGGCGTCGGTATACAGCGGTATTGATTGCAAACATGTCGTCTGGTTTCCTCTTACACCCTACATACGAATCTACATGACATGGAAGGCAGTGCTCACGACCATTTTCTATGGGGGAATCGTCTGGCGCGGAACATTTTATCCCTTAAAGGAGCTGAAAGAGGGGAGATAGAAGGGGATTAAGGACTTGGCCGCTTGTTGTAGCGCTCGAACATAGCGGCGATAATTTCGGGACTGGTCGGCCAGTGGCCGCGCCGTTGCCCGGCATGGGTAGCGTAGTCCTCCAAGTGATCCGGATCGGGCGGCACGACTTTGCCGTCTTTCAGAAACAACAACCCGATCTTTTCCGTTGGCATCCGCATAACAAAGGCCTCAGCCTCGTCCAACACGGCGCGAAGGCGGCCGTGAAATATCTTGGGGTCAATCACTTCATTCGAAGGCACAGCCCGTAAATCCTCTTCTCTGTACCGCACCGCATTGCGTCGAATTTCAGCAATCAACCCTTCAGGCGTGTAGCCGGGGGCCTTTTCAACCGTTGCCCAAATGACCGCGCCCAAAGGCAATACATGGTTATGAATAGTGATAAGATCGATGGCGTCCACCACTTTCTGCCGCCCGGCCGCCGCCATGACCTTGTTTGTTGCAAGATCAATGGGGTGGATCATATAGCCGAAAAGCTCATCTTTGACCGTGGGGAAAAAGCGAAAGTCGCTGTCTGCCACCCATTCAAGATGGGTGTGTTCATTGCCGCCGCGTACTTCTGCGGTGTAAATGGCGGGTTCGCGCCGGAGCCATGCCACGTCAAGCCCTTCGGCCTGCAAAATGGCGGTGTCTTCTTCGGCGGCATGGGCAGAAGGCTTGTTGAATGGGCGCAAACCTCTTCTATTTCATCAGTTATTCTAAACCCAATCAAAAAACCGTACGTCAATCTCTCCTCGTACGCTATGACCTATAATTTCCCAGGGGCTCATCGAACCAGTAACATGCTCGACAGGTTGATGCAAAAAATGAATCGCCACCTCTTCAGCACCCGTTACTTTCATGGCT
>CAZDYX010000501.1:0-2523 GCA_964509775.1 uncultured Desulfobulbia bacterium
GACCGGGAGATCAAACAGTTGGCTCAAATGCTCATCTTTGAATTCTCTCAACAGGCCGTGGCCCGTGGAGGGCAGGCGATATTTTCGGATATCAATATCTATTGGGAGGTGCCCAAACACTTTGAGGATGTTCCGGCCATTGGTCCGGGGGGCAAATACACCGGCAAGACCTATGGGGAATATGAGAAAGAGGCCCAACGTTTTGCCTGGGCCCTTTTTGACGTCTATAAGGAGGGAGACGCCGCTGGCCGGCCCTTCTTTTTCCCGAAACCCCTGGTCCATATTACGGAAAAATTTTTCCGCACCGAAGGGCACTGGGATTTCCTTCTTCATATCTGTGATGTGGCCGGGGAAAAGGGAAACACCTATTTTGTCTTTGACCGGGGGGATACCGCCAAGATCTCCGAGTGCTGCCGCCTAAGCTTCAAACTGGAGGCCTCGGATTTTGAAGATGCCAAGCAGCCCTGGAAGATGCGCTATTCGGCCCTGCAGAATATCACCATCAATCTGCCGCGGCTGGCGTATAAGGCCGGGGGCGATGACACCAAACTCTTTTCCCTGCTCACCGAACAGATCATGCTCGCTGTTAAAGGCCATGAGCAGAAGAAAAAATTTATCGAAAGATTGATGGGTTTTGGCCAAAATGGCCCCCTTTCCCTGCTCGCCATGAACTGCGATGGCCAGACTTATCTGCGGATGCACCGCGTCACCCACCTCATTGGCATGGTGGGTCTCAACGAACTGGTCAAGGTCCATTTCGGCCAGGCCCTCCATGAGTCGGACGAGGCTATGAAGCTCGGCCTCAAGGTGATTGCCCATATGAATATCCTGTGCCAGAAGATGGGACAGGAGACCGGAATGCGTTTGGTCCTGGAACAGACCCCGGCGGAAAGCACTGCCTACCGGTTTGCCAAGCTGGACCTCGCCCATTATGAGGCCCAGGCCAAACCCGTGGTGGCCGGTTCCCTGGCAAACGGCGAGGTCTATTATTCCAACTCCACCCTTTTTGAGGTGGGCGCGGCCATGCATCCGGGCTTGCGGGTAGAACGGGAGGGGCTGTTCCACCCCCTTATCGAGGCAGGTTCCCTTACCCATATCTGGCTCGGCGAATCGCGTCCGGAGAAGGGGGCCTTGGCCGACTTCATCGTCAATGTCTTTCGCAATACCAAAAATGATCAGATCACCTTTTCGCCGGAATTCACCTCATGCCTCGACTGCGGTAAGACCAGCCGGGGATTACAAACCACTTGCGCCTATTGCCACTCCGGCCATGTGGACGGCATTACCAGGATCACGGGATATTTCACCAAGGTTTCGAGCTGGAACAAGGGAAAACTCGGCGAACTGCGCGACCGTTTTCGTAATAAGGGGTATTGGGGAAAGGGGCAAACCCCCTGAGTTAACCAAGAGAACAATAAGGAAAAAGGAGAAAAAGGAGATGACCCTGTTTACCAAGGATAATTGCAAGCTCTGTGAAGGGCTTAAACAAGAATTTAATCTTACCGCCATGGGCGTGGATGTGGAGGTTTTAGACAAAGAGGATGCCGGTGCCCTGGCCCATCTTGCCTGGCACGGTTTGGTGGAGACCGCCCGCCGGCTTCTCCCGCTGCTGGTACTGGATGATTCCGCTGCCGTCTCCGACTACGACGAGATCAAACGTCAGTTGCGATGCCGGGCGAACCGTTATGGGATTGTCTATCAGGACATGGGGCGCCGTGAGGTCTGTGAAAGCAGGGAGTGCAGAATCTGAAACCCACATGGGATCAGGGAGGGCAGTGGAAAACCAGCCGCGCATAAAGGGTTTTCTGGAAAGTTCATTCGTGGATTGGCCGGATCGGGTCTGTGCGGCCATCTTTATCGGCGGCTGTAATTTTCGGTGTCCTTACTGCCACAATCATGAACTGGTCCTACATCCCGAGACCTTGTCGTCCTTAACCAGGGCAGAGATACAGGAAAGGCTAAGGCCGCTTAAGCGATGGGTTGGCGGGATCTGCATTTCCGGCGGGGAGCCAACCCTTGATCCTGGTCTTGGGCCCTTGCTCAAAGAATTCAAACAAGAGGGCTGGTCGATAAAACTCGACACCAACGGCAGCCGGCCCGACGTGCTGGAAGTCCTTATTGCCGAGAGACTGGTGGATATGGTGGCCATGGATGTCAAGGCGCCCCCGTTCGTGGCGGAAAAATATTCTCAATGTGCCGGGGTGGCGGTCGATCTTGATGCTATCCGGGCCAGTATCGCGGTAATCAGACAGAGTGGGTTAACATATCAATTCCGAATGACCGTTCTGCCCCTTTTTCATACCAGGGAAGATGTGCGGGAATGGGTGAGAACGTTGGGGGAAGGGCCGCACCTGAAACTGCAGAACTTTAACCCCCAATCAACCCTGGATCCGTCCTTTGGCCGTGAAATACCTTTTGAGTACGGTTCGTTTGCGGAACTGTGCCGATTGACCGTTAAGGAAGAAATATTGTAACTACCCAGGTTGGTTAGGTCGTTAGACTGTAGTCTGTTAGGCAGGAAAT
>CAZDYX010000502.1:0-2518 GCA_964509775.1 uncultured Desulfobulbia bacterium
AGCCTTCGCGATACAGCTCGGTTTCAAGCGTCTTCTCCCCAAAATCCGTTACAATCAGAAAAAATCAACGCTAATTCCTGTACTCCAACAACCATTGCTGGACAGTCAGTACTCGAATCCACCGGGGGATATCCAATCCCTGCTCAGCAGTATCAACCAGCAGCAAACCTTCCGCATTTCCAATGAACTGTCTGCCGGCAACCAGCCCTTTCAGTTCCCGCCCGATGTTGTCACTGTCCAGCCGTTCCGTCACCTGGAGGAGCTGAGCTGAACGGCCCGGTAGGAAAACAGCGAAGTCGCATTCCCAGCCGTTTCTGGCAAAAAAGATGTCTTCGGTCTGCGCCCGAAGGTGTCTGAAAACAACGTTCTCCAGGCGTTTACCGCGGTCCTCGGAAAAGGAATAGTGCATGGCCGCAGCAAAACCATTATCATAAAGATACACCTTCTTGTTGCTCATTTCCCGCCTGATCACCGCCGGGTCATACCTCTCGATAGTGGCAAGCATATAGATTGCAAATATTTCCTCCATCATCCGATAGAGCGTGTCCTTGCCGATGGAAAACCCCCTTGACTTGAGGTCGTTGTAAAGTTTATTCACGGAGAATTCCCTGGTGAACGAACCGATCAACCTTTTGAGAAGGTATTTCAGGATGGCCACGTCCCTGATTTCATAGCGCTCCACCAGGTCACGATACAGCATGACATTGAAATACTCTTGCAGCACCTGGACCTTGAAGCGTTCATCAATCCCGATGATCTCCGGAAATCCCCCCCATAGGCAATACTGCTCAAAGGCATTGCTGATCAACGCCCTGTTTTGGCTGGACACAAGATCGCCTGCGGGAATATCCCGAAAGGCCAGGTACTCCGTAAAAGAAAGGGGCAGAATTTCAAACGCAAGACTGCGGCCCCTCAGAGACGTGGCGATTTCCCGGGAAAGAAGCTTGGCATTGGAGCCGGTCAGGAAAACACGTCTTGATATGTTGTCGGCTACCCGCCGGACAAACTTTTCCCAACCCGGTAACTCCTGAATTTCATCGAAAAAAAGATAGACCTGAGCAAGATCCTGGTCTGGGTAGAGTTCCCGGTATGCATCGAAAATCAGGTCATTGTCGCCATCAAGGACGAGGCGCTCGTCTTCAAAATTGAGATAGAGTATCTGACGTCTGGCAACACCCCGCTTTTCCAATTCCCCCATGATCTGGTAGAGATAATAGGTCTTGCCGGCACGCCTCGGCCCAATGATGGTAATGATCTTCTCCAGATTCAGGGGTATCTCAAGCTCCCTGCGCCGGAAAGCAGGCGAGGAGATTTGATGGAAATCGGCGATGATTCGCTTGATGATTGTTTTCATAACGAAGAAGCTACAATATTTGTTTCCTTGTGACAAGGAAAATATGGACAACAATATACCTGTATTTAAGGATACTGGCTGGGGTCAGGTCTATTTTTTTGACATATACATTTTCCATGGCAATTTTTTTCAATGACTCGTCCGTTACGAATAGAGTTCCCGCTGCTGTGTATCACGTCACCAGCCGTGAAAACGAAAGAAAAGACATAAGAAAGGCACGTCCGAGTCATACGTCAGACTGGATATTAAGACCGGCAAAGGACAGAGGGGCAAAGCTCCTTGAGCAGGCATTCGCAGCAGCGGGGTGTTGGGGCCTTGCAGATCGTGCGGCCGAACTCAATCAGGGTATAGGAGATGCGAGACCAGTCATCTCTGGGGATAATGGCCATGAGGTCCCTTTCTATCTTGTTTGGGTTGTCTTCTTCAGTAAGGCCAAGGCGTTTGGCAATCCTTTTAACATGGGTGTCAACCGGAATTCCCTCTATCTTCCCAAAGGCGTTCGAAAGAACTATATTGGCGGTTTTTCTGGCCACCCCCGGCAGAGTTAGTAAATCGGCCATGGTCGAGGGGACCTTGCCTGCGAATCTCTCTATCATCTGTCGGCAGGCGGTCTGGATATTTCTTGCCTTGTTCCGGTAGAATCCGGTTGAGTAAATGTCCTTTTCGAGGATCTCAACCGGCGTCGTTGCATAGTCTTCACAGGTCCGATATTGGCGGAAAAGGGATTTGGTCACCTTGTTTACGGTAATATCCGTGCACTGAGCCGAAAGCATGGTGGCAACAAGGAGTTCAAGTGGATTGCGGTAATCAAGGGCGACCCTGGCTCTGGGATAGGCGCTATACAAGCGCTCGAACATGATATGAAGGCGGGCTTTATTATCGTTTCTAATCATGATGATCTTGTAATATCAAGCACTTATCAACCTTGTCTCGTTGGCGGAGCGGCATTTTGCGAGGCCAACAATCATGAATGATCCTGGGTGGAAAAACCGTATTTGCCGTATTTGCCCTTGACAAACCTTGGGATGAACAGTCATATTACCAACTTCTATTTTTTCTATAACAATTGTCGAGCATTAGATTATAGCAACCGTTCACCAGGTAACGGAAGGGGGAAGGGTAGGGGCGGGTTTCAAACCCGCCCTTTGCTGTGCGCATTCCGAT
>CAZDYX010000503.1:0-1106 GCA_964509775.1 uncultured Desulfobulbia bacterium
CCTTGACCTCGATGTGGCGCTGATCGATTGTAACAATGGAACCCAACTCGTCAATGGCACTGGAACCATTGGCGGCATCGTTGTTATTAAGCTCAAAACCAAGAATGCCTCGGTCAATGTTGAAACAAACTTTACCGGCACCCAGACCGAAGGCACGGATGTTTTTAAAAATGTGGTAAGCTCGAGTACGACCGGCTCCTATGATCTGCGCAATAAAATATTTTCCGGAGCCATCTCGAGAGATTCTAGCGGCTCGGGAACAATCACCCTTGACACCTTTGACATGATTGCCCCTGCTGATATTTTTGCCCTTCTTTTTTAAGGCCGCAGCCCCTCCTCTCCTTTTCGGACGAGGCGTTTTAATGTAACTACCCAGGTTGGTTAGGTCGTTAGACTGTAGACTGTTAGGCAGGAAATGGATCGGAAGATGGGCACGGTACGTCTCACATCTCATCTTTCTCTGTTGCTAACAGACTAAACTCCTTCAGACTATCGACCTGAGTAGATACGTTTTTATTGCCTCGTCCGAATCACCGGCACAGATATGCCCTTGGCCAAATTCATGCGTCCCCAGTAAAGGAATTATCTTTTTCTTGCCTGACGTCATATTGTGTGGTACTAAGAATTATTCAATTATTGCTTAATAACCATGATCTGTGGCGAAGGGAAATAGTTGATCCGTGCCTCCTGACGGTTGATTTATATAACCAACGGGCAGGGGACTGGGTAAGATACGCAAGGGACATCATATCAACCAAATCCGGCCTGACCCAAGGGAAGGATTTGGTTTTTTTACGAACAACAAAAAACGGATGTGGTTCAATAGGTTCCACGTTCAAGGTTCCAGGTTTAGAGGATGGTAGCTTGCAGGAACCTAACCTCGAACCCTTGAACCGGGAACGTTGAACCATGCCAAAAAACGAATGTGAGGGGGCGTGTCTTGACAAAAATCTTGGTTGCCAATCGGGGGGAGATATCTATTAGGATTATTCGCGCTATCCAAGAACTGGGGCATACGGCGGTCGCCATTTATGAGACGCCTGATAAGGATGGCCTGCATATCCGTACCGCTGACGAGGCGGTATGGATTGGTGATGGCCCCAGGT
>CAZDYX010000503.1:1116-2511 GCA_964509775.1 uncultured Desulfobulbia bacterium
AGCAAGTTGATCAATGCCGCCAAAAAGGCGGGTGCCACGGCCATTCATCCCGGGTATGGTTTTTTGGCCGAAAACCCTGCCTTTTCCAGGGCATGCGAAGAGGCGGGAATCAGCTTTGTCGGTCCATCTGCCGATGTCATTAATAAACTGGGGAACAAGGTCATTGCCCGCCGTATAATGCAAGAGGCCGGTATTCCAGTGGTTCCCGGGACAAGTGATCTTTCACCGGGAGAAAAGGGACTCCGGGAAGCTTTCGCGTTTGCGGCCCGATACGGTTATCCCGTGATGCTCAAGGCCACCGCCGGAGGGGGAGGACGAGGAATCCGCCAGATCGAGAACGATAATGCCATGATCAATGAAATCCCCATCGCCAGGTCCGAGGCTCGCGCCGCCTTTAACGATGATAATATCTACATTGAAAAGGTAGTGGACAAACCAAAACATGTAGAGGTCCAGATCCTGGCCGATAATTACGGCAATATTGTCCATTTGGGCACCAGGGATTGCTCTATCCAGCGCCGTAACCAGAAACTGGTGGAAATTGCTCCGGCCCTGGTCAAGGATCAGGGGGTACTGGATCGCATATGCGAAACTGCGATGCAGGCGGCAAAAGTCACTAATTATACCAATGCCGGCACAGTTGAGTTCCTCCTTGATCAGGACATGAATTTTTATTTCATGGAAATCAATACCCGCTTGCAGGTGGAACATACCGTAACCGAGATGGTGACCGGTATTGATATTGTCCGGGCCCAGAGCAAGATGGCCCTGGGGAAAAAATTGGCCTTTGGTCAAGAAGACGTGAAGCTTCGCGGCCATGCCATTGAAATGAGGATCAATGCCGAAGATCCGCAGAACAATTTTATGCCCGAGGGGGGAAAGACGATTACTGTCTATCGTTCTCCGGGCGGCTATGGAGTGCGCCTCGACGGCTTTGCCTATCAGGGGTACACGATCCCCCAGGTGTATGATTCCCTTATCGTGAAGCTCACGGTCCACGGCTTCACTTGGAATGAAACCGTAGACCGGCTAGGACGTTCACTCCGAAACTTTGTTATTGTGGGTCCCAAGACCACCATCCCCTTCTATATGAACCTTGTTAAAGACAAGGATTTTAAGGATGGGCAATTCAATACCTCATATCTGCCAACGCACCCCCATCTCCTGCAATATAAAGGTCATGAGGTGGAAATCAACAAGCTTGCCAGCCTGATCGCTGAGATCCATCATAAGGGATTTAATCCCTATGCTGTTTAGTTCTACTTTGTCACATTAGGGAATTCAGAAGTCAGAATTCAGGAGTCAGAAGACAGAATGAAAAACAGGTTGTTTAGGCCGTAGGCTGTAGTCTGTTAGGACTGCGCAAAGAACAAATCTGATTGTAACGGATTTTGG
>CAZDYX010000504.1:0-2500 GCA_964509775.1 uncultured Desulfobulbia bacterium
AAGGTCAAATTTTCCACCTTCCTTCGACATTCGACATTCCCTGTTCGATATTCGACATTCAAAAAAATTGCCGGCTTGTCACTTTTTTGTATTGCACCCCCATTGGTATCAATCGCGATCATCCATCGCACCTGTCGCCCGTTGTCGAATAGCGATTTCCATATCCTCCAGCGAGACACTTTGGTTAGCTTTCAGGATCCCGAACAGGGAATTAAAGACATCCTCCCCCGGCTTGAAGTGGTCATCCTCCTTTATTCCCTGCGGCAACTGCCCGGGAGCAAGACCATCCGGGGCTAGTAAAGTCAACAACGCACGCCCAACCGGCATTTGCGATAGAGGCTCCAGGGGGCGAATACGGCCGCTCGCGTCAATTTCGACCTCAATGGTTTGCAGCATAGTTTCATCTCCTTGCAAGTTACGAAAAATCGTCATGCACCTGGGGCGCCATCATGTAATTTCCTTTTATTGTCACGATCATATATCACAAACTGATATGCCGCCGCAGGAGTGGTCCCAGAAAATTGGCCATACGGAGCGGCAGCCTTGCCCAGAGCCATGCCAAGCGTTCCCGGTTTGCGTTTGGCTGGCCAGCCGCGCCATCAATCCTCGCAGGCTGGCGGCCGATATGAACGGTATGCCAATACAATGTATGTGGCTCTGCTCCCCACTGGGCCTTGAATTTGTATGTCCCCTCTCCCAGGGTGGAGCGGCCAAAATCAAACCAGAGAGCCCCCGAGTCAGCGGCATATTTCAAAAAATTCCAGTACAAAAGCATGTTTGGCGCAAGGCTGTTGTATTGCCTGAGGGTCGAGGCCCATGGGATACTTACTTGTTTCCCAAGAGAAAGTATAATGCCAGCCCCGATGTTTTTTTTACCATTATTAACAAGACCCATCCTGGCCAGAGGGCCGTATGATTCGAGAACCTCATCCATGAATTTTCGTGAATGGACTGGCGAGCCCAGTTCCAGCATGTTCTTTGAAAACACTTCATAGAAGGCATCACGGTCGTTTTTCTCTCCACATTCAAAATCAAGATTGTTTTTCTCGGCCCTTCTGACCTGGCTGCGCAGCTTGGACTTGAAGCTTTCCCAGAGTACGCCGGAAGAACCGGGAAGAGGCAGCAACATGCTCACCTTATCGGTCCTGCAGGATATTGCGAGTTCTTTAGCGGACGGCATAAAATCCTGGCGACGAGTACGAAATTCTATACTCCAGGCCTTTATGCTTTTTGCAATGCTTATGGCTCCGGCCAGGAGTTTTTTTTCAGTTTCTTCGTCCTTTGCCAAGATCCCGCCAACATCGCAGAATGGCAAAGAAACTAACTGCCGATAAACGAAGGGCATACACATGAAAAACATGGGCAGGACACCGGCAATTACCCCATTTTCTTCAATCAGAAGATATTGGCTTCTATGTCGATACGCTTTTTCGACAGCTTCTTTCCAGGCGAACAGATGATATGGTGTCGCTTCCGGATGGTTTCTGACAAAGTCATCCCACTTCTTCTTGTCCCCAGGGACGCCTAATCTTATCTGTGCCATCACGTTATTGGTCCAAAGGCAAAATCCACGAGCAAACGGTTCAACCTTTTCTCGGTCTTATCGAGATTGTTGTAATGCCTGAATCGGGAAAGCCGGCTCGCATTCTTCATCAGTGGCTGACCAGGATCAATTTCCCAGGGATGCAGATAAAACATGAACGGTTGCTTTTCCTCTTCGTTGATACGCCGCAAAGCCATCTTTGTAAACCAGTATGGAAAGAGCCTGAAATACCCCCCGCCGGCGACCGGTATTCTTTTTCCCCAGAATACCGCGGTTGAGATGGGGTACTCAACCATATTATGGTTGGGGAGTTTATAAGAAAATCGCGGAGCCTCCGGAATCCCGTACATATCGTGAGAGATCGGGAAAATGCTGGAGTCCCAGTTGAAGCCTGCTTCCTCAAGGATATCAAGCGCCCAGAGGGATTGTTTCGTAATGGAGTAACTTGGCGCCCGGTACCCGGTAATCTTTTTTCCTGACAACTCCTCTAAAATCCCCTTTGCCCTTTTTGTATCTTCACGGAACTCATCAGGAGTGAGGGTATAGATGCGCCGGTGCAAGTAGCTATGGCAGGCAAGGTCATGGCCCTGATCGACGAATCCCCGGAAATCGCTTAGCAATCCAGCCGACCACAAAAAAGGTTGCTTTTATCTGTCGCCCGGCAAGCAAATCAAGAAGAAAATATGAATTTTTCTCCACCCGCGATTCATATCGATCCCACTCAGGCGGCCTGATGATGTCGTCAAAGGCGGAGACCTGAAAATAATCCTCGACGTCAATGGTGAGAAAATTCCTAATCATTCGTAGCTACGCAGGGGAATTAGTTAGGCTGTGGGCTGTAGGCTATAGACTATTAGTTGGGCGCATTGACCGCATCAGGGCGCCCAAAACCTTCTCGGTCTCCACCATTTTCAAATCGTATTAGATAGTTCCATCCGGAGCCATGTATACATTTAA
>CAZDYX010000505.1:0-2497 GCA_964509775.1 uncultured Desulfobulbia bacterium
CTTTCTCTGTTGCTAACAGGCTAAACCCCTTCAGACTATCGACCTGAGTAGTTACCCTGAATTAAGCCATTAGCCTTCTAAATTATCAATCAACTTTTTCTTTAAAGCAGTAACCTCCTCCTCGGTCAAGAATCCATCATTTTTCAGTTGTGCCATCCTCTCAAGATCCGACAATACCTCGGTATCCTTTGTCCGGCTCCGGTAATACGATGGCGGCAGTCTTTGTCCGCCCATAAGTGCGGATGACATCTCAGGCTCCTCGGTCTCGAAAAGAGCCTCCCGTTCTCCCTTGCCTTGCTGATCCAACAGCAGGCGGAGTTGTTCGGTGGTCTTTTGCAACTCCTCGGCGAGCCTTTCATTTTCCCGGACAATATAAATCCGTTCACAGGCATGACGGACAAGGACCCGAATCTCATCAAGGTGAAAGGGCTTACGCAGATAATAATAGGCCCCGGAATTCACCGCCTGAATGGCGTCCTGCACCGAGGCATAGCCGGTAATCATGACCACCACTATTTTGGGATATAATTGGATGGCCTCCCGTAAGACCGTAAAACCATCTGCCCCGGGCATGATCAAATCCGTAATCACCAGGTCATATTTATGGTTTTTAAGCCGTTCAACGGCCTCGCTGCCATTCCGGCAAAGGACAACCTCGTGGCCTTCTGCAGAGATGATATCGAGCAAAAGATAACCCACGGTCGCCTCGTCCTCGACGATGAGCACCCGCAGTTTCAGCCCTTGGCCGGGATGTTCCACTTGTAGATAATCTTCCATAGAAAACAAAAGGGTCAGGGGATGTTCTCGGCTAATACCCTTTTCCAGAACGTCAACAGCCCATCCCTGCCAAAGGCGACCTGCACGAGTTCCCAGCCGAGTTGGCCGCGCTCATTGAAGAAATCTTCCAGTTTTTGGGTTTGGCCCTGGGGTACTAATTCTAGGCTGCATTTACCTATTAGATTTTTACTGCTGCGGTGTTTTCATTCTGAACTCTGGTTCCTGGATTCTTTGTATTGATAAAATTTGTTGGCCTCGCAAATAAGCCGCTCCGCCAACGCGACAAGGTTGCTATAAAGTGGACCCATTGTCAAGACTGATTTTAGCGATTATTAGGCTACATTCTCATCGCCAGATTCCTACCAAAACCATTCCCATTTAATTTGGTTCCTCGCGGATTTGTGGGGGTGACCAACCAATGTCATTGACTTAAGGAAAGTTTGATGGTCTCAAGAGTATGCTGGAATTCGAATTTCCCTCACCCCGACCCCCGGAGGGGCGAGGGGGGAAACATGCCCTCTATTGAGCCTTGTCGATTTCAACATGGGTATTTCCCCCCATACCTGCCTTCCCTGGGTGTGTTTTCCCCCTCGCCCTCAGGGAGAGGGTCGGGGTGAGGGAATTAAGTCGATAACATTTACTGTAACTGCGCAGAATTCCGAATTCAGAACGTCCCGCGAATACGCTTCCCGTGGCTGACTGACGTCTTTCCAGGTACAACGGAGCATGCCATCGCTGACTTCCTCGTCTGGCTCCTCAATTCTGACTCCTGACTCCTTCTATTTCATTGATGCGAAATGGTGATTTCCTTATAAAAGACGCCGTCTCCCGCAAAACCGGTCACGACACGGTTGTAATCAGCGGGAGGCTTCCGAACCATTTGGGGTTTAATTTCCATGGCGTCAACCGGATTACAGAAGCACCGGACACCGGGGGTCGGCGCCATTTTCCGCAAGGTCTCGAGTCCGTCATCCATAAGGATACGATTCAGATCGAGCGGCTTGACACTCGCCGCCACGATAATCTGGTCGTCTCCCGGGAATCTGGGATCGAGACTCCAGAAGGGCCAGTCAGGCCGTCGTGAATTCGTGCCGGGCCAGATCACGGTTTCTCCGGCGCGCTGGAAGTTATTCCGCGTAATGCCCATCATTTTCTCACGATCCGGGAGGAGAAGCTGCCATCTCGCCCCCGGACCCTTGCGGGGGAAATACCTGAGCAGGATATAGACATAGGCGTCGCGCGTCACCTGAACCTTGACATCGATGCCAGTCCCGCTGGCAAGCGTCTCCACCGGTCCATCCAGTTCCCGATAGACCTCGCCATGCTGATTACGCGCCCTCCAGATAGCCGTGAGGGATAATTCTTTCTGGTCAGGCTTCACAATTTCCTGTTTTAAGGCAAGAAGCTCCTGCTGGAAGCTCTGAAGTTCCCTCTTCTGTTTTTCCGCATTGAACAGTTCCCGTTCAAGCGACTCCACCCGCCGTATGAGGAGGGATACCGCCTCTACCTGATCAACCTTTGCCTTTTCAAGTTTCAGCGTTGCCTCGGCCAAGTCCTTCTGGATGGCGGCGTTTGCCCGCGTCGCTGCGATCTTCGCCTTAATTTCTTCCTCTTGCGCCTCAAATTGAAGCGCTTGCAGTTTTTTCTGTTGCCGCATCGTGTCCACAGCCATCTTGGCGCTAACCGACGCCACCGTCGATGCCGTCTCAACCCGCCTTTT
>CAZDYX010000506.1:0-2448 GCA_964509775.1 uncultured Desulfobulbia bacterium
TTCAGCAATGCAGACACAATTTGAGGCGTGCTTACGGAAAAAAGAAGTTCCGCAGAAAGTTCATGTCTACTACAAAAATATGGTTGTGCTATTATTTGGATTTTTGCCGGAAATACCATTTTGCTCACACCGTGGATGAAATCCCATCAGAGGAATTGATCGTGCCCGGAGCCGGTTGAGCGCATCATGGCCTTCGGGAAATTATTCGACGAGGGCCTCGATGAGCCCGGCCACGTCGGTGATGGCCAATTCCTCGGGCAAGGCAAGGTCGCTCGCAGCTCGGCCGCTCACCAGAAGCGTCACCCTGTCTTCCTCTGCTATGGGCGGATAACCGTGGGAACCGCAGATCAACGCCGTGTTCTGGGAAATCTGACGGGTTCCGGGCTCAAGGAATAACTCCAGGGGGTCGTAACCAGGTTTGGCGTGGATATCGACCTTGGTCGCGAAATCCGGCTCCCGGGCCCGGTCCTCCCACCAATAGTAGGAAAACCACCGATCCCTGGCGCTCACCGCGATGAAATTGCCGGAGCGCGGGTGGGCCGCCCGATGCTGCTTCTGCCCCTCGCGATCAAGGATGAAATCGATCCCAGCCGTTTTTTCAAGGACGGCGCGCACGGCTGCTTCATGCGTTGGTTTGCAGTACACCTGGGCGATCTGATGATCGACCATGGCAAAGGCGGGGCTCAGCTCCAGATCCAGGTATTCCCTGCCCTGAATGGTGCGAACCTGAAGAAGGCCGTTGGCCCGCAAGATCCGGTTCAGGGGGATATCCTCGGTCACCTTGTGAAAGGCATACTCGGAGAGCACCAGGAAGATTGTCTCGTTGCGCATGCCCAGATCGTCAATACCGGAAACGATCCGTCCCACCTCCTGATCCACCTGCCGCAGTTCGGTGCGAACCACCGGGTCATCCGGACCGAACCTCTGGCAGCAATAGTCGAGGTGCGGCAGGTAGACGAACATGAGGTCGGGCCGCATGCGGGCCATGGTCTCGACCGCTGCCTTGGCAATCCAGCGGCTCGATTCGATGGAGGCCAGTGGGCCCCAGTAATGCATGAGGTTGAACGGGCCGATCTGGGCCGCGATATCTTCATAAAGGCCCACGGGTTTGGAGTAACACCACTGGATGAGACCGCTCTCGGAGTGTAGGGGCCTGGGCGTGATAACCGCGTCGGCCGTGGCATACAGGGTGTTTTGCATGAACAGAACCGCGGTGCGCAGCTCCGGGTTCCGGGCCTTGATTCGATCCCAGATCCGCTCAGCCCGAACAAGGCTTGCGGCTTGCTCCCAAAAGGCGACCTGATGGTTTTTCGAAAAATGGAAGCCGTTGGCCACGATTCCGTGGGCCTCGGGAAAGACCCCGGTGGTTAGACTCGCCTGCACTGGCAGAGTAACCGCGGGGAATATAGTTTTCATGCGATAAAGTTGGCCCGCATCGAGAAGCGCGGCCAGATTCGGCAGGTCTTCTCCGGTCTCAAAGTGTTTCGGGGTGAGCCCCACGACATCAAGCACGACCACTCTTTTTCTGTTCATTTTGGTTCTCCGGTAAAAATCAGGTGACGTAAAAGTAGCGGGAAACGAACCAGGCCGGGACAAGACACAATATCACGGGAATCCCGTATGGATAGCCGTGCATGCCGGCAACATACACGGCATCCAGGAGCGGGATGCCGAGGACCAGACCCTTGACCGCTCCCCCGAGCGCCGCGGGTGAGGCCTGCCGCCGGGCCTTAATGAGGCCCGGAACCACGGCCGCCGTCAACAGTATCAGAAAGAGAACACTATCCGGTCGCAGATGCCCGACTGCGATAAGAGCAATAAGGGAAATCAACACCAGGGCCAGGCCTGCACCTGCAAGCCAGCCTCGCAGCCCCGGCCGGCCGCCTGTCTCAAAGGTGCTGAGCACGGTCAGGGAAAATACATAGACCAGGGACATCAGTGGAAAGGCCATGGCAATTCCCGGAAAAGGGAAGGCCGGGCTCATGCCGAGCAGAAGATTGCCGGCTCGACAGGCCCCCATGTTGAGGGGACCGACAAGGCCCGTGCCCTTGGTCAGGCAATCGTAGAGGAGGACCAGGAGAATGAGTGCAACACTCACCACCAGGGCCTGCTTTCCTGCCAGCAGACCGCCAAGCAATCCCATGCCGAAGAGCATGCCGGCCAACCAACCAGCCTCCTGAGTGCTTACCCGGCCCGAGGGAAGTGGACGCGACGGACGCTCCCTGGCATCCAGTTTTCGATCGCAAATATCATTCAGCACGCAGCCGCCGGCATAAATGCCCGAGGTGCAGAGGATCAGCCCCAGCAGCGTGGGCAGGTCGAAGCGAGGCCCGACGATAATCAGGTAGCCGGCGAGCACGTCGGCAATGGCGGTAAAGACATTAGCCACGCGCGTGAGTTGGAGAATGGCCCGAAGTTTTCCGGAAACGTTTAAATTCATCATCTGGG
>CAZDYX010000507.1:0-2431 GCA_964509775.1 uncultured Desulfobulbia bacterium
ATTCGTTTTGCAGTGGAACAAGACAACTTGGGTTGCGGGCATAGCCCGCCTTGGATGATGCCCATGATGCCGTCTTGCCTACGGCTTTTGCAGGGCCAGTACTGCTCTCCTGCCGACCAATTCATCCTTCACCCGAAAGTTGCTCATCAGTTGCTGCAGATGAAGGGCCTGACCCGAGAGTTCCTCGGCCGCAGCAGCCCCCTCCTCGGCGATTGCCGTATTCTGCTGGGTGACCTGATCGATCTGACCCAGGCCCTGGTTGATCTGGGCGATCCCCTGTGCCTGTTCGTTTGAGGCGGCTGCAATCTCGCCCACCAGATCAGCCACCTTGGTGGCGGCATTGATGATAGAGGTAAGGGATTCCGCGGTTTCCCTGGCGATCGCGGTTCCCCTTTGGGCCTTCTGCACCGAACCCTCGATCAGTTCCGCTGTCTCCTTGGCTGCCTTGGCGCTTCTGGCGGCAAGGTTCCGCACCTCCTCGGCCACCACCGCAAAGCCCTTACCGTGTTTGCCGGCCCGGGCCGCCTCCACCGCGGCATTCAGGGCCAGAAGATTGGTTTGAAAGGCGATTTCGTCAATTACCTTGATAATCTTGGAAATATTCTTGCCCGCCTCGTTGATCTCAGCCATGGCAGACATCATATTCTGCATCTGCTGATTGCCCGTGTCCGCCGTCTTTCTTGCCATGCCGGCAAGCTGGTTCGCCTGGGCCGCATTTTCCGCGTTCATCTTGGTCTGGGAGGCCATCTCCGTAACCGAGCTTGTTATTTCTTCAAGGGATGCGGCCTGCTCGGTGGCGCCCTGGGAAAGGGCCTGACTGGAGTCGGACACCTGGTTGGCGCCCGTGCTGAACTGGGAGGATGCTGCCGAGATCTCGCCCACCGTAAAGTTCAGGTCATCAATGGTCTTCTTAAGCGAGTTGCCGATAGCATCCTGGTCGTCCTTCGGATTGACATCAAAGGTAAAATCGCCGCTGGCAAGCCTATGAAGAGGAGCCACCAGATCGATTTGCAGAGAGTCGGCAAACTGGTCCATGGTCCTTGCAATCACACCAATCTCGTCGGCTCGGTCCATGTTGAGCCGGACGTTGATATGGCCGCGGCCCAGTTCCTTAAGCATCTGTACGGCCTTGCCAAGCGGGCTGGTAATGGATATGGAGAGAAAAATACCGAAGACCAATGCCCCCACAAACCCTATCCCCATGCCCGACCCAACCAGGGTCGAGGCCAGAGTGGAATCCCTTTGCGCCTTGTCACCGGCTGCCTTGGCGGCATGTTCATTGACCTCGATGAGTTTCTGCAGCAGGGCCTCGGCCTTATCAGAGGATACCGCGTTTACCTCCCGGGCCATCCTCAACATCTTCCTGTAGGGAGCAAGGGCCTTCTCGGCCTCGGCCCGAATCTCTCGCATGAGGAGGATGGTCTTCTCGGCCGCAGGCCGCATTTCATCATAAAATACCCTCCGGGCGCCTTCCTTGTCGCCTTGGGCTACAAGCTCCCGAAGTTTGGTAACACTGCCATGAAAGGCGTTGTGGGAGGTCTTTATTTCCGCAAGCCTCCGGCTGATTTCCGGGTTGGGTGTCGTAAAGGTGGACATCCATTTGCCCAGTCCGCAGGTGGTCGGATCATGTCCGCCCTCAAATTGCGTGCCCCGGTCAATGAATTCCATGACGGTCATAAGCAGCTTCCAGTGGTCGCCCCGGAAGGTCTGGAGGGCCTCCATGAGGATTAAGGGGTCTTCCACCTTGGTCGAAAACATTTCATCCGCCATCCGGACAAATTCCTCATGGTCCTTCCACCACCTCTGCCAGGCAGAAATAAATTCCTTCCATATGGCTGCCTCTTCTGTTGACTGCAACAAGGGCTCATATATCTTCCAAGCCTCGTCAGCGCGTTTCTTTGCCGTCTCCATTCCGGCAAAGGCATCCTTTCTGGCCTTCTCGTCCAGTTGCGCCGCGAGCAAACTGTTTTCCGCGCTGCTCATTGCGGTCTGGGCCTCATTGATGGTGAGAAGGCTCAGCACGCCGGGCAGGACATTATCCTTCACCTCATTGAGATCGCCCTTCAAGGTGGATACCGCCCAGAAACCGACCCCTCCGACCATCAAGGTGACCACGGCCACCAGGACGAACCCGCCGATCAATTTCGTTCCCAGATTCATTTTCATGCCTGTGCTCCTTATCTGCTTGGGTTATGGTCAAAGGTCAACCGCTGAATGCGGATATTTTTTGCCAGAATAAAGACATTGTATATAAAAGAAAAATCCGTGTATAGCGTGTATAGAAGCATGGTGAAAGAAATTTAATGGGAATCGCAAGAACACCTTCCTGGTCTTGAATATCCGGGGATCCCCCCAAACCTCTTGCATTCCATTGGGACGGGTGCAATACAAAAAAGTGAACCATTTACACCAAACCGTTTATCCACTTAAC
>CAZDYX010000508.1:0-2412 GCA_964509775.1 uncultured Desulfobulbia bacterium
TGTTCAATACCAATATCCAGCAGGATAGCATAGCAGAACTGAATGTAAAGTTTAACTTGACAGTTTCTTACTCAAGAGTTTCTTACTCAAGAGGATGAAGCGGCAAGGAAAAAGCCGGAAATACCCGCCTCCCGCCACCGGCACCCTGCGGCCGAAGAAGATTGCTGTGGAGATGGGGTATTCCATCAGGTCGTGGTTCGGTAACCGGCAGGGGAACCGAGGGGCGTCCGGGATGCCGTACATGTCGTGGTGGATTGGGAAAATGCTGGAATCATAGCGGAAACCCAACTCTTGAAGGATATCCAGTGCCCAAAGGGATTTTTTCGTAATCGAGTAGGTGGGCGCCCGTAGCCGAGGACGTGCCGGCCGCTACAATATTCCGGACCAGTTGCGGGTGCCGCTCCGCTATCCAACCGACGATGAAGAAGGTGGCTTTGATGCCGCGCTCGGCAAGGAGTTGTAGAATCTTTCCGGTGTTCCGTTCAACCCGGCTCTCCCGGCCGGACCAATCCTCCGGCCGGACAACGCCCTCGAAGGCCGAGACTTGGAAGTAGTCTTCAACATCAATGGTGAGGTAGTTAGTGATGGCGGGCATGGCCTTGTTCAGCGTTTTCTTTTACTGTATTACAGCGCAAGCCAAAGCGGATATCCTTCATCGGGAAACATCCCGGGAAATATCCTGTTCATCGCGCAGGTCCCGTACATAGGCACGAATGTCGGCCATGATCCGTTCAAGCTGAAGCTTATCAACCATCCTTTGCATTTTTAGTATCTTCGCGGAATTGTTCCGGAATCAAGGTATAGCACCTTTGGTGCAGATAACTGTGGCAACCGATTTCATGATCAGCCTGGTCTATTTCCTGAACAAGAGCAGGAAATCTCTCCGCCACCCAAACCACGATAAAAAAGTTGCCTTGACATTGTGTTGGGCATTGACTGCCAGCTATTCACTGCTCCTCGAATACCTCTGCCAGCGAATTCGCAGAGAGTATTCGCTCACCCCAGTGTTCTAGCTCTGTTGTATTTGCAGCAGCTATGCGCTCTCTCACTGTATCATCCACGGCAGAGCCGAATTTTAGCGCCAACTGCTTGAGAAGTAAGGTTGTTTGACCCTTTTGCAGACCCTTTTGCAATCCTTCCTCCAGGCCTTGCTGACGGCCTTTCTTTATTCCGATTCGTTCCACACTGGTAACATATGGCATGGCCTTTTTCTCCTCGTATTGTTCAAGTTCCTGCCAGAAAAGATGCTCCAATTCCTCAGGTAAACTCATGAGCCAATCAATGAATCGAAAAAGATCTGTTATCTTTTGCCGATCATATCCTTTTTCATACAGACGCCGCACCAAGGCGAATTTCCACCTCTGCCTCTCCGTGGAGTCTTTCGTTGTTTCCCGGGCCTTGATGTGCGCCATAACAGCCGCTGCAAAAGGATTAGCGCTGGCATCTAGATCCTCCCAGCGGGTTGCATGGTCCAAAACTTTTACCACAGGAAACCGGATGCCCATCTCGCATCCCCAGAGGGTGTAGCCATAACGGTCTGGACGCCAGCTTGGCCGATCGTCGGTAAGTATCGCCAAGCTTGCAACGGGGTGGTCGTAACGGTCAAAGATCCGGTAGTTGTATACGAACATTCTTTTTGCGAATTTCCCTTCCTCGCTCCCCTGAATCTCCACATGCACAAGCACCCAGATCTCTTCTCCATCCTTCCGCCAAACTTTGACCAGTTTATCAGCAAGCCGCCTTCCCAACTCCGCGTCTCGGGTTACTTGCCGGAGTTCCTTGTCAAGAAAGACATAACCCCTCTCCCAGTTAATATCAGCATAAGCATCAGGAAAAAAGAAGGCCATAAAATCCGGGAAATAGCTGGTCAGGATTTCTTTCCAGGGGCTATCATAGTCGGGCTTGGGCGTTTTTGTTCCCGCTGCTGAAGGTGATCGTCTATTTCTGGTCATTGCATATAATCCACTATCCCACGTGCTGCAGGTTATTACCGGTAATTATGCCGAAGGAAAAATCACGCAGAAAACGTTCGAGCCTTGCGCCTGTTTTGTAAAGATTATTGTAATGACGGAAGCGAGATTTCCAACACGCCTTTGCAAACCGGGGCTGACCAGGGATAATCTTCCACGGATGGAGAAAGAAGAGAAATGGTTTATTTTCCTTTGCATTGATCGAGCTTAACGTCATTTTAGTGAACCAGTAAGAAAAAAGCCGGAAATATCCTCCCCCGCCCACAGGAATACTGCGGCCTAGCAGCAGCGCCGTTGAGATGGGGTATTCTATCATGTTGTGACCTGGCAGTCGATAAGGAAACCGGGGGGCGTCCGGGATGCCGTACATGTCGTGGTGGATGGGGAAAATGCTGGAATCATAGCGGAAGCCCAACTCCTGAAGGATATCCAATGCCCAAAG
>CAZDYX010000509.1:0-2411 GCA_964509775.1 uncultured Desulfobulbia bacterium
AAGATCGCCGACAGGATTTCAGTGAAGGACGTCGACCGGGTAATCGAGTTTCTTTATTCCGCCTGGAAGGAAGACCGCACCGTTTTCATCATGGGGAACGGAGGCTCAGCTTCCACCGCCACTCATTTCGCCTGTGATCTCTCCAAATGCACCATCGTCGATGGGAAGAAAAGATTCCGGGTGATCTGTCTTAACGACAACATTCCCTTAACATCCGCTTTGGTAAATGATGAGGGATTTGACAATCTCTACTCCGAACAGTTGAAGAACCTAATGCGCGAGGGGGATGTTCTGATAGGCATAAGCGTTCACGGAGGAACGGGAAGAGACAAGGCAGGATTGTGGTCACAAAATCTCTTCAAAGCCATGGATTTAACAAAGGATATTTTCAATGGGGTCACCATCGGATTTTCCGGCTTCGATGGTGGAGCATTGAAACAGATGGCGGATGCCTGCATCGTAGTCCCTTTCGACTCGACGCCTCAAGTGGAATCGTTTCACCTGGCATTGGAACATCTGATTTGCAGCTGTTTGAAAGAGAAGATAAAATCTAGCTCCGTCGGCGAGAACCTGCGGTTCGACAGCCAGTCTCGCACCAAAAACAATCCCCAGTTTGGGGCCAAGGAGTTGGTTCTAATGAATTAAGCCTGGCATATACTGGCTTGCAAGGAAATTATATCAAACAGAGGATCGATGCATGCTCAAAGCGGTGTTTTTGGATAGAGACGGGGTGATCAACCGAACGGTCTACCATCAGGAACAAGGGATATTGGATAGTCCCTTTACCGTCTCGCAGCTTAAGCTGCTGCCTCGCGTGGCAGCAGCCATTCGGATGATCAATTCGATGGGATTGAAGGCCATCGTGGTTTCAAACCAACCCGGAATCGTCAAAAGGCATTTCGACCCGCATACCTTAAAGGTCATGGAGGAGAAACTGTGTTCAATCCTGACAAAACAGAACGCCCGGCTGGACGGGATTTACTATTGCCTGCATCACCCCCAGGCAAAAGACAAAAGTTATGGTATGAACCGGTCACATGGGTAACACTATAGACCGAGGACATGGGTAACAGTTAACTTACGGCACTGAACAAGGAGGTACAAGGTGCCGTGGAAAGAGCCGGACGGCCCGTCTGGGACTGGACCCATGGAAGAGCGGATGAGGTTTATGCTGACGTACCAGAGTAAGAGTTGGTCGATGACCGAGCTGTGCGAGATTTTTGGGGTATCTCGCAAAACCGGGTACAAGTGGCTTAAGCGTTATGAGCAGGCTGGTATGGTCGGACGGCCCGCCTGGGAGGGATTACGGGATATGTCGCGAGCGCCTCACGAGCGTCCCAACGCGGTAGCGCCGGAGATAGAAGGGGCCTTTGTTGAGTTGAAGCAGCAACGCCCGAATTGGGGGCCGAAGAAGTTGCTTCAGATATTGCAGCGACAACGACCGGAGGTAGGATGGCCGGTTCGGAGTACCATCGGGGCGATTCTCAAGCGGCATGGACTGGTGCGGTCACGCCGCCGCTGCCGGAAAACGCCTCCCTATGAGCAGCCATTTGCCGGTTACGATCATCCCAATGCGGTCTGGAGTGCCGACCTGAAGGGCTGGTTTGTGACTGGGGACAGACAGCGGTGTGATCCGCTGACGGTCACCGACAACTACAGCCGTTACCTGATACGCTGTCAGGCGGTGCGGCCAGCTTCGTTCGAGACCATTCAGCCGGTCTTTGTGGGGGCCTTTCATGAATATGGTTTGCCCCAGGCGATTCGCACCGACAATGGCCCCCCATTCGCCAGTACCACTGTCGGCGGCTTGTCAAGATTGTCGGTCTGGTGGATAAAGTTGGGTATTATACCAGAACGGATCGGACCGGGAAAACCGCAGCAAAACGGTCGGCATGAACGAATGCATCGAACCCTCAAGGAGGAAGCCATCTCTCCACCCCAGTCAACCTGGCGGTTACAACAGATCGCTTTCGATAGATTCCGTCAGGAGTTCAATCACCAAAGACCACATGAATCCCTCGACCAGCGCTTCCCAGCCGAGGTGTATAGCCCCTCACCCCGACCCTATCCGTTGGTTCTCCCGGAGATGATCTATCCTGATGATATGCAGGTACGCTTGGTCAGAGCCCGGGGAGATATCACTTGGAAGGCGCGCCATATTTACCTGACCCAAACCTTAGCCGGAGAACTGGTGGGGTTGCGTCAAGTCGCCCAAGACCTCTGGGATATCTACTTCGGCCCTCTGCGTCTGGCACAACTCGATACAGCACGAAAACGCCTGATTCACCTCCCCAGAACCAAAAGAGATAAAACCTTGAAAAGAAAACAAAAAAGTGATGAATAATCAAACACTGTTACCTATGTGCCCGGTCTAATCTGTAACCTATGTCCGGATCATACAAGGGGGATTA